>JBDKTZ010000100.1:0-3632 GCA_039679975.1 Prolixibacteraceae bacterium | reverse complement strand
TTGAGTCGGTCCTGCAAAAAATAGAGGAGCAAAGCGATTACTTTTTTCTTTACAACAATAAGCAGATTGATGTCACGCAAAAGATCAATATTGATGTGACGGGTAAAGCCATTGAGGAGGTTTTGGACATTCTGTTTAGAGAAACCGGTATTCATTATCTCATGAAGGACCGGCAAATTGCTTTGTACAGCGGTGATTTGAGTTCAATCACAAATTTTGCCGGGAAAGTCCAGGCCGGTCAGCAACAAAAATCGGTTTCGGGGAGAGTGACCGATTTTAGCGGCCAGCCATTGCCAGGTGTGACGGTAGCTATTAAAGGTACATCGCAAGGAACTATTACCGACATAAACGGAGAATACATTTTACCTCACTTGTCGAATGATGATATTCTCCAATTTTCTTTTGTCGGAATGAGGTCGCAGGAATTGATGGTGGGTACCCAGATAAAGATCAACGTGATAATGGAAGAGGAAACCGTGGGTATTGAGGAAGTTGTTGCGGTCGGTTACGGGACACAGAAAAAAGCCAATCTGACAGGCGCTGTGAGTGTGGCAACAAGCGAACGTCTGGAAAACCGTCCTATTCCTTCGGTCGGACAGGGCTTACAAGGAGTAATTCCCAACCTGAATATTTCGGTTCGCAACGGAGATCCGACTGAACCTGCCGATTATAACATCAGAGGCTTTGAGTCTATTAACGGAGGCAGTCCTCTTATACTGGTTGACGGGGTGCCTATGGATCTTGAGTCAATTAACCCGAACGACATTAAAAGTGTGAGTGTGCTGAAAGATGCTTCGGCCGCGGCAATATACGGGGCACGCGCGGCATTTGGCGTTGTCCTTGTTGAAACAAAACAAGGAGCTAAAGGAAAAATCAATGTCACATTTTCAACAGAACAATCTATGGCTAAGCCGATCTGTCTGTTGGACATCATGACCAATCCGTATGACTATGTTACTCTTAGGAACAAGGCTTCATTACGCACCTCCGGACAACCGGCTTTTGATGACGATTATATTGAGGGGACAAGAAAATGGGTGGAAAATCCGACCGAAGAAAATGCCTGGGGAGTAGTTAATGGCAATTTACGATTCTATGGGTATAATAATTTCCGGGACAGGATCGTCACTGATTTTTCTCCACAACAAAAATACGACATGACCGTCTCCGGATCCTCCGATAAGGCATCTTATTTTGTATCGTTCGGATATCTCGATAAAGATGGTTATTTAAAAATGTCAGACAAGAATGAAAAGTATAAACGGTATAACGTTTTAATGAAAGCCGATTTTAAAATTAACAATTGGCTTAGTCTTGATGAAAAAATAGTCTTTAATGCCCAGATGAGCGATAAACCGAATGCAGAAAACTATAGTCTTAATTCAATCGTACGGATAACCCCTGTTCAGATGATTGAGTTCCCGGATCTTGACTATTACCTTGAACCGGGCGACCATGATCAGTTTGCTCAATATATCGGAATGTATACTGATGGTACTATTCTCCCTTATTTGGACAGTGGACGAAAGACTTTTACAACGAATGATATCTGGCTGACTCAGGGCATCACGATTACGCCTTTAAAAGGCTTGAAATTCAGGGGCGATTTTTCATACAATACGTATCACAAGGATTATCAAATGGCGGTAAGTAAGGTGGATGTGATCGCTCCCCCGGTTACCTTATCGGATGTTGTGGTGAATAACGGTGAATCCAGCAATGACTACATCGAGAATCAAACAGACTACAACCAGTATTATGTGTTTAATGCCTATGGCGAATATACCTTCGATAAGTTGTCGGACCATTATCTGAAAGCAATGGTTGGTTTTAATCAGGAATGGGGGCGTAATTCATCCGTGTATGCAAAAGCTGAATCGTTGCTTACGCCATCTGTTACTGACCTGACTGCAACCATGGGAACTCAATATGCTAAAGGGGAGAAATCACATGTCGCCCTGCGGAGTGCATTTTATCGTTTGAATTATATTTATAAATACAAATATCATCTGGAAACCAATTGCAGGTATGATGCTACTTCCCGGTTTCCTAAAGACAGCCGTTTCGGATTTTTCCCGTCCCTGTCTTTAGGATGGAGGATATCGAACGAACCGTTTATGAATGAAACCAGACAATGGCTTGATAATTTAAAAATCCGTACGTCTTATGGCGAACTCGGCAATCAATTATTGAGCGATTTTTATCCCTACATTCCGACCATGAGATCCGGATTATCCAAGTATATTTTTTCTTCGGGTCAAATTCCGTATGTCTCTGCAGCGGGATTGGTCAGCCCCTCTTTAACGTGGGAAAAAGTGGCAACCAAAAATATCGGGGTGGACATTTCCTTGTTTGACCAGCGATTGGATATTTCGGCCGATGCGTATATCCGGGATACGAAAGATATGTTGATGACTGTGAAATATCCGGATCTTCTCGGCACAGATGCACCTCAGGAGAATGCCGCTGACTTGCGGACTAGAGGATGGGAACTGTCAGTCACCTGGCAGGATAAAATTGGAAAAAACTGGCAATATCGTGTAAACCTTGCCCTTTCTGACAATACCTCTGAAATTACCAAATATGAAAATCCGACAGGGTCATTGGAAGAATATTATGTGGGACAAAAAATCGGTGAAATATGGGGATACGAAACGCAGGGAATTTTCCAGTCAGAAGAAGAAGTTGCCTCGGCCCCCGACCAGTCACAATTAGGATCGGATTGGCTTCCGGGGGATATTCGTTATGCTAATCTGAACGATGACAACGCGATTAATCCCGGAAGTATGACGCTTGCCGACCCGGGAGACCGGAAGATCATTGGCAACACCACCGCAAGGTATTCTTTTGGAATTAATCCGGAAGTAAAATATAAAAACTGGACACTAAATGTTTTTTTCCAGGGACTATTCCGCGATTATTTGCCTGATAACAGTAGTTGGAGCACCTTTTATCCTTTCAATATAGAGGCTGCGGAAAAGTATTTTTTAACGGAAACCTGGAGTGAAGACAACCGCGACGCCTACTTCGCTGCCCCTCATCTTGCATCGCACGATAAAAAGAATATTCAACCGCAATCGCGTTATGTTCAGAATGCGGCTTACATTCGGTTAAAGAACCTGACGTTGAACTATAATCTTCCTCAGATATGGACAAATAAAGTCGGACTTAACAGAGCGCAAATTTATTTCTCGGGAATGAATCTTTGGGAATATACAAAAATGCATAAACCGCTGGATCCTGAAAGCACCTATACAGTGGAACAGGAATATTTTCTGCAACGCATTTTTACATTAGGTATGAAATTAACATTTTAGTTCAATCGGTAATATGAAGAAAATGGACAAGAAAACAATAAAAAGTGGGTTGTTGCTTTTTGCAATTTTGATCATTTCCAGTTGCAACAATGATTTTCTGGAAAGATATCCACTTGATTCCATTAGCAGTGAGACCTTCTGGAACACAGAAAATGACCTGATCGTCTACAACAACAGCTTATATGATTTGGCGAGAGATGATGATAATGTTCCGATGATGATGGGGCATAGCTCCGGATCGAGTAGTCACACCTGGAGCATCTGGTATCAGGACGAATTTTCTGACAATATTGTAACCATCAACGCCAGACATTT
>JBDKTZ010000420.1:0-2960 GCA_039679975.1 Prolixibacteraceae bacterium | reverse complement strand
CTACAAACAGCATCCTTATTATGCCAAACAGCGGTTTGGCGCTTCCCGCAACGCCAGTCCCGGATGGGATGATCGCTATCTGGCCGGATCAATGTGGCGTTCCGGCCGGTCACAGCGTTTGATCCGTTATGCAGAAGTGTTGCTGGTGTATGCCGAAGCCAGGGCAATGAGCGGTAATGGTCCGGATGCCAGTGCCTATGTCGCTATTAACCGGATCCGTGAACGCGCAGGATTGGCCAATCTTCCGGCAAACCTGAGCGCTTCTCAGTTTCAAAAAGCATGCTTTGATGAACGCGGATGGGAATTTGCGGGAAACGAATATTGCTGCCGTTGGGCCGACCTGCTCCGTTTCGAAAAAGTGGAAACAGCGAATTCAAACCGCGATCACAGGGAATATCAACTGAACCATACGCCGACAAAGTCAGACTACTTTTTGCCCATCCCCGCTTCCGAAAAGAATAAAAATCCAAATCTGACAGATAATGACGGAGCTGACTTTTAATCAGATTAATATAATTTAACTTAAATCAATACGATATGACCTTCCATTTTAACATGTTTAAATTGATAGCTCTTCCTACACTGTTCCTTTCTGCTGTTTTTTCGGGAACAGTCAGTGCGCAAAGTGAGAGACAGCAACCAACCAAAAATTTTTATATCGGAATCGACAATTCGGGCGACAAAACAAAGCCCGGTGATTTTTTTAACCCCGTAGCCATGGACTCTTTAGGGGTTGACTTTGTCGTTTTTCATTACCGGGGACCAAAAGGAACTGTTGCAGACGAAGCACAAAAAATGGAGAAGCTTGGAAACGACTTTCAAAAGGCTAACCTGAAGGTGGTCGTTAATGTTGAATGCGGCAACTGGGCTTTGGAAATGAAAAGTACTGGCGGACACGAATGGGTTAGTCAGCCCGGCAATCTGCATTTGTTTAAGTTTCCTGAACCGGTCCTGAAAAGCCTCACAGGTTCTCCGTCCGTATGGGGTATTCAGTATGATGAACTTGAACATTCACAGATTACACGCAACTTATCAATTACCCTTAGACATCCGGGTGTCGAACTGGTGAGCCTTGCCGAGCCTACCGGAATGGATTTTAAGTCGGCCGATAATGCTGTTTTTCAGGGGGCCAAATCATTGGTCGATGAATGCAAACGCGGCGGTACAGGAAAGGTGCTGACGGAACACGTGTGGCCTGTGCTCTTTCATAATTTTGCCCGCGCCGGGATAACGCCTGTTTACAAGCAGATGAAAGAGAATTGGTCAAATCTCTGGGCTTCATGCGCAATGGGAGCTTGTCTGCAATATGACCAGGAGTTATGGGCCTGCCTCGATTTCTGGCATTATAATAATTTTCCCGGACATTCGGCCGAAGAGTTGTGGTCCAATCTCCTGTTTGCCTACTGGTCGGGGGTGGATAAAGCATATGTGGAGAGTATTGGCAGGCATACCTATGAGACAGATAATAACGATAACTTAACCCTGATGGAAAGAGGGCGCGTTCTGAGCCGTTTTGCCAAAGAATATATACCTGATAATCCCCGTCCTTACACGTTCAGGGATCTGGAGCCTGAAATAGCAATTATCCGCTTCGATGATACAGAATGGGGTCAAGGCCCCGATACCTATTGTACCGTAGACTCTGACGGACAGAAAGTAAACTTATATTGGAAAGACTGGCTTTTTGGCGCCTATGATCTTCGTACAAGTCCGGAATCGGAAGAGTGGATGAAGGCATGGCATACCATCACCCATGGGGTGGTGAAAAAGGAAAGCCTCTCGTGGAACGCCGGGAATATCTATGAAGGAATGGATTACCGGTGTTTTGCTCCCGCTAATTCGGTGGTTGTCTTTGATGATTCCGTTACAAGAAAACACCTGGGCTCTGTGAAGCTTGCTTTTCTGTGCGGCTTGTTTATGAGCCGGGAAACCCTGGAGGATGTCGGAGAACTCGTTCATCAGTGTGGCCTGGTTGTCGTTACTTCGAAAAGGTTTGCCCCGAAGGAATTTGCCTCCCGCTATTCGTCGGGGACGAAAGCGTTCAGGGATGGGAAAGGAAAATGGATCATCACAGACGATATGGCAGGTGATGACTTAAAGCAGCTTGTAAGTCCCTGGATCGGGAATGACAACGAAATTGTTTTCAGGTTCAAAGGAAACAGAAAAGTTGTTATGACCATATCTCCCGATGGGAAAAAGCTTAGCATCCCGACGGTTTCTACAAAATAAAAAAACACTTTTTCTTAGTTATCATTTTCCTGTTGTGCGTAATTGGAATAGACCGGCAACGTTTTGAACCGGTCTCTTTCGTCCGGACAGGTGAGATGGAACGTGAAAAATGAGCATAAAATAACTCAAAACCTTATTAAAAATTTTATGGGAACGCATCTAAACAGAAGAGCTTTTATTAAAGGCTCAGCTCTTGCCGGAGTGGCAGGAATGGTCGCAACGAAGTCCGTTGCCGGTATTATTTCGTCAGAAATTTCATCCGTGACAAGTGAATCTCCTAAAACCAAATTAGCCTACAATAAAGACGGCAAGTTTAAGATTTTACAGTTAACGGATACGCATTATATTGCAGGAAATCCAAAATCGGAACGGGCATTGAAAAACGTGAACCAAATGCTGGACCTGGAGAAGCCTGATTTAGTGATTCACACCGGTGATATCGTTTTCGGGGAGCCGGCCGAAGCTTCGGTACGTCAGATCCTGGATCCAATGGCTCAACGAAAGATCCCCTTTGCCGTCGCATTTGGCAATCATGACGAAGAATTCGATAAAACGCGCGAGGAAATGCTCGACATTGTGATGACCATCCCCGGGAATATGAACACAAAGACAGAAGGGATTTACGGCGTCACGAATTGTGCATTACCGCTTTCCTCAACGAAAGACGGGAAAATAAGCCGGGTATTTTATATACTGGATTCGAACAGAGGAGGGACCATCGAAGATATTCC
>JBDKTZ010000522.1:0-2366 GCA_039679975.1 Prolixibacteraceae bacterium | reverse complement strand
CTCACAATAAGTTCCGTCGTCCGAAAGATTTTTGCAGGGATAACGCCAGGTCCCGTCTTCAACCAGTTCGTCCGCTACATTCGGTCCCCATGTGCCTGCCGGGTATCCATAAACCGGTATATCCGGGTTGCTTTCCCACGCATTGAGAACAGGCTGGACATATGCCCATGCTTTTTCCACGGCATCGCCTCTGGAATAAAGAGTTGCGTCGCCCTGCATGCAATCGAGCAGCAACCGCTCATAGGCTGAGGGCAGATGAACATCGGCCAGATCATCATAGTGAAAGTTCAGGTTGACCGGCTGTACATTAAACCCTGCTCCCGGTACTTTCATCCCTATTTTCAGCAGGATCCCTTCATCGGGTTGAATACGGATGACCAGTTGGTTATTGGTTTGCTCATAGGCCTGATTAAAGTGGAACAGATGATGAGGGGTCTTCTTGAAATGAATAACCACTTCAGTCACTCGTGTCGGAAGCTTTTTCCCTGTCCGGATGTAGAAAGGGACACCGCTCCAGCGCCAGTTGTCAATATAGAATTTCATGGCAAAAAAAGTTTCTGTCCGACTTGCCGGATCAACCCCGGGTTCCTGTCTGTAACCTTTTACCACCTTATTTTTTATATGCGATTCAATGTACTGCCCGCGAATGACATTTTTCAGAACATCTTCTTCTTTGATTGGTCTTAGTGATTGAAATACTTTCAGCGTTTCATTTCTGATCGCGTCGGCTTCGATCACTACCGGAGGTTCCATGGCGACCATGCCAACGAGCTGCATGAGATGATTTTGTACCATATCACGCATGGCGCCCGAATGATCATAATATCCTCCGCGTTCTTCCACACCCAGGCTTTCAGCCGAAGTGATTTCAACATGATGAATGAAATTCTGGTTCCAGATGGGTTCAAAAATACCGTTGGCAAAGCGGGTGACCAACATGTTCTGTACCGATTCTTTGCCAAGATAATGATCAATGCGGTAGATCTGGTCCTCATCAAAGTAATTAAGTAATTTTCTGTTGAGTTCCATCGCCGTGGTGAGGTTTGTACCAAAAGGCTTTTCAATGATCAGCCGTCTGAACCCGTCCTCTGGTTTGTTTAGCTCCACGCTTGCCAGGTTGGCTGGGATAATGCCATAAAGCTGGGGCGGAGTTGACAAATAAAAGATAAAGTTTCCGTCAATCTGGTATTGTTTGGCCAGAGTGGTGAGCCGGTCTTTCAGAATAGGATATTCGTAGGCATCATCGGTCGATAACGGCTGATAAAACAATTTTTTCGAGAATTCACGGATGAGCACCTGGCTTTTCTCATCCGATGGCAGAAAATGTTCTGCTTTTTCACGAAAACTTTCATCGGTAAGTTCTGTTCGGCCCGCACCAAGCACCGCAAACTGTTCAGGCAATAGATTTTGCCTGTACAGGTCAAATAAAGCGGGTACTAATTTTCGCTTGGTTAGATCTCCCGACGCTCCGAAAATGACCAGTATATGAGGTTGGGTATGATTCATGTTTTGTTTGTTTCACAATTAAACAAGCAAACTATTTTTATGTTTGTACCGGCAGGTTTTTATCTTCTGAAGGCTGCTTCTGCAACTACATACACAATAAGCTGATCATCCATTTTAAAGGACTGTATTTCAAATGAACGTTTGTCATTTGAAATCAGTTTTGCAGTCAGCTTGTTATTTTGATCAGAGCCGATCCTGATCTGGTCAGCAAAAAGAATCCCGGGAATTCCTGCAGCTTTATAGACTGCTTCTTTAATACACCAGAACAAACCATGCCCGTCAGGAATGGAGCCGGCCAGAAGCCGTTCTTCCGGAGAAAGATATTTTTTCTCAACCCGGATAAAATTTCTGTTCCTGTTTTCAATGTCCAGTCCCACGGGGCATGACCGATGAAGAAAAATCCCTGCAAGTTTATCTGAATGACTGATACTGATCTCCGCATATTCGGGATGATTGATCCGCGGTTGTCCCGATTCCGAGTAGGCAAGCTGTTCTGCCCTACAGCCTGCAGTTTGCAGTAATGCCCTTATCGCCAGCCATTCCTGCTGCCTTTTATAGCTGGTAATTTGATTGAATTGCGGATCAGTCAATGCCTCCGGGAATCGGGTAATCAGAAAGCTGACAGATTCTGTCATTTCCGTGAAAAGCAGGACCCCGTCCCGTGTCTTGATCGTTTTTAAATGAGGCATTGTCCTTTGATTAGGTAATTTCTACGCTGATTTTTTTGATGCGTCGGTTATCTGCGGCATCAATTGAAAACAAGAAATTTTTGAATCTGATCTTTTCGTTGAGTGCAGGAATTTCACCCTTGATTTCGAGGATTAATCCGGCCAGAGTATCTGCATCGCCTTTGCAATCAT
>JBDKTZ010000530.1:0-16937 GCA_039679975.1 Prolixibacteraceae bacterium | reverse complement strand
GAAATTGTTGATTCCATCCATAAGGAGAGCCGGCCCGATTCGCGCCTCTTATTGCTGAAAGACATTGCATCCGATTTGACTGGTGTGGAGAACAGTGTGCGGATGTATTCACTGACCGGAGATCCCGCTTTTATGAAAGATTACCGCCAGTTGAGCACTTCCGTCCAGCAGCAACTGACCGAACTAAAGAATTACGAAATCCCTGGCTCAGGCGAGACCCAACTAATCGATTCGATCAGACAACTGACTAACGAAAAACTGACATTGCTGGAAAAGATCCGCGCGCTTCACAACAAAAAGCCGGATCCCAAACGTTCATTTACAGAGCTTTACTCAAAAATTGACACCGCGATCGTCCCTTTTGATACGATCCGGGTAAAAAAAGAAGAAGAGAAAGAAAAAAAAGAAGGATTTTTCAAGCGACTCCTCAGCCGTAAAGAAGAAAAAAAGGAAAGCACTCCTCCCCCTGCCATCATCATCGATAAAAGCGAGGAAAAAGAAAACATAAAACAGGAAATAGCAAACTTTGAACGTCAGATTACCGATCAAAACAGAAAATTACAGGTTCAGGAAAAGAATCTGCAGGAGCAAAATATTGAAATTACTTCTCTTCTTCTGAAGCAGATCAGCATTCTGGAATATAAGGAAGGAAGGCGTCTGGAAACGAAAATGCAGGAGGCTGACTTTATGGCTGCACAAACTTACCGCAGGTTAACCCTGTTTACAATTGCTGCGGTTGTGCTCCTGATGACTGTGCTCATGATCTTTTTCCGGAACATTCAAAGAAACCGAAGCTATCAGCAGGTAATGAGAAAAGCCAAAGCAGAGGCTGAGAATCTGGCAAAAGCAAAAGAAATGTTTGTGGCTACTGTGAGTCACGAGATGAGAACACCCATTAATGCCATTTACGGGTTGACTGAACAACTGTTGCAACGAACAACAGAAACAGATATGGTAACAGATCTCGAGGTGGTACACAAATCGGCCGAACACTTGATCACACTGGTCAATGATACCCTCGATTTTTCTAAAATAGAAGCCCAGAAACTGAAAATAGAACAACTCGATTTTCTACCCGAGGAGGTTTTTAAAGAGGTGTATATCCTGAACAAAAATACCGCGTTGGCCAAAGGAATAGAACTTCTGGTGCGCAATAACGGGAATCCGGAATTGACGTTAAAAGGAGATCCGATCCGTTTAAAGCAAATCCTGATCAACCTGGTCTCGAATGCGATTAAATTTACCACTGCGGGCATGGTGACATTGGAGACAGATTATCAGGAAGAAGGCAACCTGATCTGGCTCATTTCCGAAGTAACTGATACCGGTATTGGTATCTCCCGCGAAGATACCGAGAAAATCTTTGATGAATTTGTTCAACTGGACAATGATCTGACTCAAAAACATCGCGGGGCAGGTTTGGGGCTATCTATCGTGAAAAAATTGGTGAACCTTCAGGGAGGAACGATCTCAGTGACCAGTACTCCGGGAAAAGGAACCCGTTTTACCATCCGAATCCCCTACCAAAAAGGAAACGCGTACCATATCATCAAACAGGCCGGTAAAAAACTGGAAATCCCCGTACACCTGAAAAAACTTCGTTTTCTATTGGTCGATGATGAAGAATTCAATCTCCATTTGCTAAAGAACATTCTGCGAAAATGGGGGGTATCATTTACTGAGGCCACGAACGGGAAAATGGCATTAGAGCTGGAGTCCCGGGGAAAGTTCGATCTTATCTTCATGGATGTCCGTATGCCGGTCATGGATGGATTTGAATCATCAAGGCAGATCCTGAAACTCAGGCCCGGAACAAAGATCATCGCTTTAACAGCAGCAAATAACCAGGAAGATATTAAGAAAAGCAAAGAGGCGGGCATGCTCGGGCTTTTGCAAAAGCCGTTCACCGAGGCAGGGCTGCTTGCTTTGGTAACCGGATTCTTTCCTGAAAATCAGATCATCCCTGTTGAACCTCATGTTCCTGTAAATCCTCATGAGCTCGAAAAAATGTCGGGCAGTGATAAAACCTTCTTCAACGAAATGATTAAGATATTTATCAAATCAAGTGAAAATGCAGTGCAAACGATGAAACAAAGTCTGGTCACGCAAGATTGGAACGCCATTGGGGAAGCCGCCCATAAACTTGCCGCGCCGGCTAAACACATGGCTGCTTTATACCTGTACGATAAACTGAAAATTCTGGAAAAAGAAGCGCCCGATACAAAAAATCCATCCGAAATTGAAAAGATTGTAGCTGAAATAGATACTGAAGTCCGGCAAATCCATATCCTGCTGAAACAAAAACTGGAAAGTTGACACAGGATGATTTGGCCGTATGGCAGATAACTTCAAAATGATTAACTTGCAACGTCTATCGAGGACTTAATAAAAAAGGGAATGCCAGAAAAAGCTTTTAAAATATTTGTAGTTGAAGACGACGAATGGTATAATCGTCTGCTTGTGCATAATTTATCGCTTATACCGGATTATGAAATTCGCTCGTTTGGAACCGGAAAAGATTGCCTTGATCACCTGAATGAGGAGCCTCAGGTCATTACGCTGGACTATCGTTTACCGGATATGAAAGGACTGGAAGTACTTAAACAGATTAAGGAAACCAATCCGGAAACGCAGGTTATTCTGATCTCGGAGCAGGATGATATTGAAGTAGTTGTGGAGTTACTTAAACTCGGAGCTTATGATTACATTGTTAAATCGCGCGACATTAAAGAGCGGTTGCTGAACACGGTAAACAATATCAGACAGGGTAGCAGGCTAAAAGAAGAGATTATCAGCTTACGTCAGGAAGTCAAACAAAAATACAGTTACCAAAACACGATTGTCGGAAACAGCGCTGCTACTCAAAAAATGTTTGAACTGATCGATAAAGCCACGCGTACCAATATTACAGTAACCATTACCGGAGAGACGGGAACAGGAAAAGAACTGGTGGCCAAAGCTATTCATTATAATTCCAACCGGGCCAAAAAACCGTTTGTGGCCGTGAACGTGGCTGCTATCCCCAGGGAACTCATCGAAAGCGAATTATTCGGACATGAAAAAGGATCTTTCACCGGGGCAAACTTCAGAAGGATCGGAAAATTTGAAGAAGCGAATGGCGGAACATTATTTCTTGACGAAATGGCCGAAATGGACATTTCCCTCCAGGCAAAACTTTTACGGGCTTTGCAGGAAAGGGAGATCATCCGTTTGGGAAGTAATGCTCCCGTTAAAACAGATTGCCGAATTATTATTGCAACCAATAAAAATCTCCTGGAAGAGGTCAAACAGGGACATTTCAGACAGGACCTCTATTACCGTTTGTACGGATTGCCGATCGAATTACCTCCTTTGCGTGAACGCGGAAATGACGTGATCACACTGGCTAAACATTTCATCCAGCTTTTCTGCAAGGAGAATAATCTTCGCCCAAAGATACTTTCGGCCGACGCCTTCAACCGTCTGCTTTTATATCCCTTTCCCGGGAATATACGCGAATTGAAGTCGATCATCGAACTGGCTGTTACCCTGGCCGACCGGGACGAGATTACTTCCGAGCACATCGTGTTAGGTTCCGGTCAGGATGTTCTTTCAGGAATACTTTCTGAGGAAGTCAGCCTGAGGGAATATGACATCCGTATCGTAAAAAATTTTCTTAAAAAATACAATAACAACATTAAACTTGTAGCCGATAAACTCGACATCGGCGTTGCCACGATTTACCGCATGCTGAAAGAAGACAAGACTGTAATGCCAAATGAAATCAGCAATCCGGTAAATTAGACGGAAGCCCGGCAAGAGCAACCGGAGAACTGGAAACGGGAGTGTTTTCTTCTTCGTCATGCCCTGCGCTGCACTCCATGTTGTATACGCTGCGCTCTCATATTGAAATCTGCTTGATCAAATTGATATCAAACCTCGGCTTTTATAAAAACATCATTGTATTCATTTTCAGTAAATTATACTTTTTAACCCGACCTGGCACAGGAATTGGCATTGTACCATCACGAAAGCAAATGATGAACTGATCAGGAAAATCCTGATTCTGAAATTAACGATGGAGGTCAAAGTTATGAAGATGGAAAAGAATCAATTAAGGACAATCATTATTGCAGTCGCGATTGTGATCATAGGCGCTGCGGCGGCAATATATGTTTATACGCAAAAAGAAGCTGAACTAAAGGAGTTAATGTCAAGAAATACCAGCCTGACAACCGAAATGAGCCATAAAGACTCGATCATGAATGATCTGGAGACTACGTTTAATGAAATTGAAAGCAGACTAAAACTGATCAAAGAAAAAAGAAACCAGATCGCAGTTGAACGGGCTGAAGGAGGAAAAGACAAGAAACAGGCACTGATTGATGACATTGAACTGATGAACACCATGCTTGAAGAAAGCAGCGCTCAAATAGCGGAGTTGGAGAGAAAATTAAAACAGTCAGGGTTGAACCTGAGAGCATTTGAGCAACGCGTAGCGACACTTAATGAAAATATCGAAAATCAGAATCTTGAGATCGCTGAGTTGAAAAAGGTGATTCAGGATAAGGATTTTCAAATGGCCGAGCTAAATACAACAATTCAAAAGTTGGATTCAAATTTAGTCAGCCAGGCCGATACGCTTGAGAACAAACAAAAACAGCTCAGGGAAAAAACTGTTCAACTGAATACCGGTCATTTTGCGGCCGGAACACGTAAAGAATTAATGGAAAAAGGACTTTTGACAAAGGAAGGTGGTTTCCTTGGATTGATTGGCAAAACCAAAGCCATGGAAGAGAATTTTAATGAAGAGTACTTTACCTCCCTGGATATCCGGGAAACAACAACCATTCCTTTACACAGTAAAAAGGCGGTTGTCATATCCGAACATCCTGATAGTTCTTATACACTGGTTGAACAGGACGGTCAAATAGCATATCTGGAAATCAAAGATCCCCGGGAGTTCTGGAAAATTTCAAAATACGCGCTGATCGAAGTAAAATAAGGAATCATATCCCTAATATATAAGTACATTAAAGAAATCCCTTTCCTCGAACAATTGCGTAAGCAATCTCAAAGCTGTCCCGTAGGGGGCAGCTTTCTTCTTTTTAGCTTTTTAGTCTTCGAATAACTGATTCAGTGCAAGAAAGTAATCGTCCGTCCACCCTTCGGCAATATTTTCATAGGCTTCATCGGGTATATTCGTCTGTTTCACTTCCATGCTGGTACCATTCTTATGCGGGTGAAGTTTGATGGTTACCAGTGAAGGCTCATCCTGGTCGCCGAAATACCATTCCTGTACAATCTTTTCATCTTTGACAAATTCAAGATTTTTACCGGTAATACTCCCGTCCCACATGGAGAATTCTGATCCTGCTATTTCTTCCATTTCTGCCGTTTCGCCGGTCCATATCTCGATCATGACCTGATTGGTCAGGGCATTATATACATCTTTGGGATTCGCATGGATTTCAAAGTATTTTTTAAACTCTTTCATTCGCACAAATTTTCAATCTTAATTCCTGTTAATTTTTGTATCCGCATCAACTTCCCAAAGGAATAGAATGGCCTTCCATTTATTTTGGATTCGCTTTCTGTTCCTCTATCCGATTTTCTTTCTTCTGTAAATTTTCTTGTTCAGGGTATAAGAAAAGCCAACGGTGATTAACTCTTTCATCTGCCATTTTGCCTTCATGATCTCCGCTCCCTCAGAATTAAAACGGCCTGTCTTAAATTTCGCATCGTCGTCATACACCAGGTAATACCTGATATTCATACTGATAAAGGTACTCAGCTGCACGCTGAGGTCATTCTCCCAGCGGATGTCAAACTTACTGAAAGGAGATGCGTAATTGACAAACATCTTATACTTGGTGTTATAAATAACATTGGGTGTGATTTGCTTTTTCCAGTTCAGGTCGGCACTGAGACCGGTTTGCCAATATGTATTTTCACCTTCTTCAATTCCGTAACTGGTAGGGTCAACCTTGGCTGTGTCTTTCACATAAGTCATTTTCGCACTAAGAGGTGACAACAGAAGCGACAATTCCTTATTCGGATTATAATCAAAACCGAGCTTGACTACCAGGTAAGCGGGAGATAAAAAGCCTGAAATAGCCTGATTCCTGTTAGGATACTTATATCCGTTAAAGAATTGCGTCCGGAAATCACCTTCGGCCGAATAGTACCAATTTTTTGCAGCTTTTACTCCAAAACGTGAAATCAGCTCAACCGCGTCATCATTTTTCTCAATCTTATCACCCCCTGGTTTCACCCAGCCATTTCGCAACTGGAATGAATTTCTCCAGGTAATATCATTTTTCGCATAATCGGCAGCCCCGTCAAAAACGAAAAGAAACGCAAGAGAATTATCTCCTCCCGCCTTCCAGTTGCTCAGCGTGGTTTGCGTAAACCCGAGATTGCTTCTCCCTGTCAGTGTCCATGGAGTGACCACATTGTAGCGCTGCTGAACCTTTCTCAAAGAAGATTCGGCTTTGAATGCCGGGAGATTAACATCTTTGGTCTGGCGGCGCGCAAACCGCGAAAAAGTTACCCCGTCATCAATCATGAAACGCATCGCGTTCTTGCCTGTATTCTCTACCCGAACCCCCAATGAATCATTCTGCTCGTTTTTAATGAACAAGCGGGTAAAATACGGATCATTATTCCGCAACCACATCTGCACCGAGTCCCGATCCGAATTATGCAGCCAAACTGATACTGAATCCTTTTCCGCGTAAGCAGTTAAAACCTTCAGCACATTCCCGATCGAATCATTTACAGCTTTCATGACAGAATCATTAAACTGAACCAGCCTCTCATAATTCTGTCTTCGCATGGAGTCGGCAAATTGCTTCTGAACCTGTCTTGAATAAGCCGCAATATAATCATTGCGGTATGCATCGCTAACCGAGTCAATATAAAGCTTCCTTATTTTACTGTTGTACTCGATCCTTGCCTTTTCAAGAACAGCCCTTCTCGCGCTGTTTAGCCGCCTGACCTTTTTCAGATCATCAGGATCACTGATCATGGAATCAGGAATAGCGTTAAAGGTGCGCAAACTATCCGAAAGAGTGATCTTCGAATTACGCACAAGCCATTCTGCGTCATTCTGTGGTACCAATTTCACTTTTGAATCGATATCTGCAAACAACTCTTCCGGTACCGGGATTTGCTCTTTAACAATACTACTTTTCACATTGCGGTCGATCCGCTTTAACTGCTCCTTTAAATTGACCTGCGAAACATAGCCGGAAACCGAGAGACTGTCTGCCACACGCCTGGGTGACCGGTAAAAGTAAAACTGATCGTCTGTCCGGAAATTTTTCAGTTTAAGAAGTGCGGTATCGACTTTCTCGTCTTCCACAAAATGGATCAGGCTGTTCAGGTTCTTTTCAAGATCCGGACTTTTAGGATACCAATTCCCTTGTCGCTGCAAAAAATACTTTAAATAATCCACACTGATTTTAACCGAATCTTTGCTTTCTCCCTCAACTGCTCCCCGACGCACCGGAAAAGCTGAAGTATAGGAGCCAATTAAAATAAAAAGCAATCCTGCCAGAAAGAATCTGTAATTCATAGTTTTATATTTTCAATTTAACCAACTACAATTTGCGTTTTGTCGTCACCTCTTCGGGACGCACTTTTAACGGTATGGAACTCCATGTTGCTGAAAATTACTATCATTTACCCGCGCGTTGCAGAGCAACATGTTCGTTTCATGTGTTTATTTTTTCAGTTTATATGACTGCAACCTGCTTGTCCATGTTCTTTTCCTGAGAAAACCGCCGCGTAGGACCGCGATGGCAATTTACGAACAATTGCTCGATAACCGTGATCTGAGCGATATAAAATTTGTTTGCCTGGGCTTTGCAAAAATCAGGCCATAGATTCACTACCACTCGGAATAAGGATGCATGGACAACTGCGAATTGTGATAACGCCAATCGCCTGTCACCTCTTTATCCGCCCAATCCGGCAACACAAATTCTTCATCTTCAGTATCCAGTTCAATCTCGGCCAGCACGAGCCCCTGGTTTGCACCCTCAAAAAAATCGATCTCCCATTTTTTACCTGCTACATGAATTTCCTTCCGGGTCTTCTCGACAGGCTTGTTCACTGCAAGTCCTAGTAATTCCCGGGCATCTGCAGCCGGGATCGGGTATTCAAATTCCAGCCGCGATATCCCTGCCATACCTCCCTTTATCGTCAGAAACGCCTGTTCACCGGCAAGTCTGATCCTAACTGTCCTTTCCGGATGAGTACTCAGATAGGCCTGAATGATGGGAGTACTTTTCTCCGGCTCCGGAATGAGCTCACTTTTTACAAGAAATTTTCGTTCTCTTTCAAAAGGCATAGATCCTTCATGTTTAAACTCCACAAAAATAACAGATTGCTTAGCATTATCGCTTAAGTTTTCTTTAAATCTTCGTAATTGATGTGCATGTTTTCCTTTAGAAAGAGTGATCCTGTTGTCCGCCTGTTTATAATTAGTCTGATATCAAATAATTCTCTTATGCTGAGAAACAGAAAAAATCCTTTGTGTCATCAGGAATAAAAGTGATAGCTTTTCCTGAAAATGCCTCTGCCGGAAGCAAAACAGGATCACCGACCCTACCTTGACTGGTTCTCTCTGTCTTTTATGACAATGGTCATGTTTTTTATATCTTTTTCTCTACAGGCTCAGTATCAAAATCTGAAAAAATGGACCCCGTCAAAGAACTCATCGTCACATTGGCTGATCAATACGGAAGAAACAGGGAACACCTTCTTCCGATTCTTCAGGGCGTAGTTGAGCAGGAAAAATATTTATCGGAATACTCTATGATTGAAGTTGCCCGGGAATTAAACCTACCGGCCGCCGAGGTTTACGGAACGGCAACGTTTTACTCGTTTCTGGAATATAAGAAGACAGGCAGGTACATTATTCGTATCTGTAAAACGATCTCCTGTTCCATGAAAGGGAAGAATCAGGTTTTGCACACCATTGAAGACATGCTGAAAATCAAGCTGGGAGAAACGACGCCCGACGGCCGGTTTTCTCTTTTGCAGACCAATTGTCTGGGATGGTGCCACAAAGCTCCGGCGATGCTGATCAATGATGAAGTCTATTCCGGACTGACACCGGAAAAGATCAGGGAAATTCTTGGTAAATACATGGAAAAAGTAATTTAACTCAGGAAATCATGGCATTCGGAACATATCAATTAAAAAGGGCGGATTTCATTTTTAAAAATGAGAACGACTGGGAAAAGATCCTCAGTAAAACCTTGTCCATTCCGCCACGTGAAATTATCAATGAACTGATGAGCTCTGAATTAAAAGGACGGGGAGGCGCAGGATTTCCTACGGGGTTAAAATGGAAACTGGCAGCGGAAGAACCGGCCAAAGAAAAATACGTGATTTGCAATGCCGATGAAGGAGAGCCGGGGACATTCAAGGACCGCGAAATTTTATCACTGGTACCCTATAAAGTGTTGACGGGAATGGCTGTTTGCGCGTACGTCATTGGTTCAAGGTCAGGTTTCATCTATCTCCGGGGAGAATATAAATACCTGGTTCCCGAGCTTAGGGTGGTGATCAGGAAATTTAAACATTACTGCCAAAAAATCGGGTTTGACTTTGACATCTCTGTGTTTATGGGAAGCGGGGCATACATCTGCGGGGAAGAAACCGCCCTGTTTGAATCGATGGAAGGGAAACGGGGCGAACCAAGGAATAAACCTCCCTATCCTACGGGAGCGGGGTATATGAACCAGCCTACAGTGATCAACAACGTGGAAACCCTGGCCCATACGTTCACCATTTTTAAATACGGAGCAAGGAAATTCTACGATCTCGGCGTCCAGTACTCCCGTGGCTCAAAATTATTTTCGGTTTCAGGAGATACACCCCGGCCGGGAATTTATGAGCTCGAGCTCGGGATGAGCCTGCAGGACTTTGTAGACGAATTCGGTGACGGTGACACCAAAGCCGTTCAGGTTGGAGGAGCTTCCGGTTTTTTGGTACCGCGAAAGAAATTCGCAGAAACAGCCATTGGCTATAAAGGGAAATTAACAGGTATCTCTCTGCCCACAGGAGGATCGATGATGCTCTTTAACAGCTCCCGTTCGATGTACAATGTGCTCGACAATTACCTTGAATTCTTTAAAGAAGAAAGTTGCGGGCAGTGTACACCTTGCCGGGTGGGATGCCAACAGTTATATAACGGGATTAAAGCGGTGAAAAGAGGCGAAAAACCTGCCCTGTACCTGGACAAGCTCCTGAAGTTGACAGAAACCATGCAGCTGACGGCAAAGTGCGGATTGGGGCAATCTGTCGCCAATTCATTTTCATCGATTGTTGAAAATTTCCGTGAAGAAATGATCTATTAAAAACATGAACATGTCAAACGTTATCAATATCAGCATAAACGGTATTCCGGTTGAAGTCGAAAAAGGAAAGACGATTCTTGAAGCTGCCGGCCAGGCCGGGGTAATTATTCCCACCTTATGCTTTCACAAAGACCTTTGCGTTGCCGGAAACTGCAGGGTTTGTATTGTCGAAATAGGAGGGCAGAAACGTTTGTCGGCATCCTGTGCCACGCCTTGCGAAGAGGGAATGGAGATTCGCACAAACAGCCTCAATGTCCGCAATTCAAGAAAGCATATCATCGAATTGTTACTGTCGGAGCATAATGCCGACTGCACCCGCTGCTATAAGAACGGGAACTGTGAATTGCAGCGGCTGGCTTCCGAATACAAGATCATGACGCAGGATTTTATTCCACTGGCCCCCCAAAAGAAACACACGATAGACATGTTTTCGCCATCTATCATCAAAGACAACAGCAAGTGTATCAGGTGCCAGCGGTGTGTTCGGACCTGTGCCGAAATTCAGGGGGTGAATGCGCTGACAGTTGCTTATAAAGGTGATGAAATGAAAATCGCGACCTTCTTCGAAAAAACGATGAATGATGTCGTTTGCACTACCTGCGGGCAATGCATCAACCACTGCCCTACAGGAGCTCTGGTCGAGAGGAATTATATCGAAGAAGTATGGGACGCCATCGCCGATCCAAAAAAGCACGTGATTGTGCAGACTGCTCCCGCGGTACGCGTTGGCCTTGGTGAAGAGCTTGGATTACCTACCGGTACCCGGGTCACCGGCAAAATGGTCTCCGCCCTGAAAAGGCTGGGGTTTGATTCCGTTCTCGACACCGATTTCACCGCCGACCTGACCATTGTGGAAGAGGGTACCGAACTGCTTACACGTCTTAAAAAGGCCTTGGTCGATCATGATCCCACAGTAAAACTACCAATGGCCACTTCCTGTTCTCCGGGTTGGATCAAATACATTGAACACATGTATCCCGAATTGCTTGGGAATTTGTCCACCTGTAAATCTCCCCAGCAGATGTTTGGCGTCCTGGCTAAAACCTATTATGCCAAAGCCCGCGAAATTGATCCGGCAAAGATCGTTTCCGTTTCCGTCATGCCCTGTACGGCAAAGAAATTCGAAGCCAACCGTCCGGAAATGTTCGACAGTGGCTATCGCGATGTGGATTATGTGCTCACTACACGTGAACTGGCCATCATGATCAAACAGGCCGGCATCGATTTCATGAAACTGGAGGATACCCGCTTTGACCGTCTCATGGGCGAATCGACCGGCGCCGGCGTTATTTTCGGTGCAACAGGAGGCGTGATGGAAGCCGCGTTGAGAACAGCATACGAATTAGTCACGGGACGCGACGTTCCTTTCGAAAATCTCAATATCACTCCTGTAAGGGGGATGGAAGGAATACGTGAAGCCCGTATAAAAATCGAAAATCCGCTGAAAGAGTGGGCTTTCCTTGATGGCATTGAACTTAAATGCGCTGTGGCTCATGGCCTTGTTAACGCAAAAAAGATCATGGACAGCGTGCAATCCGGGGAAAACCAATTCCATTTTATTGAAGTCATGGCATGCCCGGGGGGTTGCCTTGGCGGTGGCGGGCAACCCATTCCCACAAATCCCGAGATACGGAAAAAAAGAGCAGAAGCGATCTATGAAGAAGATGCGGGAATGCCTATCCGGAAATCTCATCAAAACCCTGAAATTATAAAGATCTACGAAGACTTTCTGGGAAAACCACTGGGAGAAAAGTCGCATCATCTGCTGCATACCACCTACACGCCCCGAAACCGATTCTAGTATCAAAAGAGGCAAAAAGCCTCTTTTGATACTCCGGATGAACTAAAAACAGGGATCAAATGTTACCTGATTGTTAACTAATAAAGACCAAATCAAGCTCGTGTGACTGAAAAATTCACCTATTTTTCTCCGATAGGACCATTGGTCATTGAATCTGAAGAAGATCAGATCGTAAAGGTTTTATTCAGCGATACGGAAGTCGTGACCGGTGGCTTCGATCCTGAGTTAAAACAAACTGTTTCCTTTCAGCTCGATGAATATTTTGCAGGCCGGCAGTTCAGTTTCGATCTTCCTGTTCAGCCCGCGGGAACCATTTTTCAAAAACGGGTGTGGAGCCAATTATGCTCGATTCCGTATGGCAATCCGATTACTTACCTCGATCTGGCATTACAACTGGGCGACAGGAACCTGATCCGGGCTGTTGGCGGTGCCAATTCCAAAAATCCCATCGCCATTATTGTTCCCTGCCATCGTGTAATCGGAATGAATAATAAACTGGTGGGGTATGCCGGCGGGATCTGGCGAAAAAAGTGGCTGCTCCAGCACGAAAATACCTATAATCCTGTCAAAACAACCCTGCTTTAAAGTTTATTGTTCTGCTAACAAAATAAACGGTAAATTTGGCCCGGCCATTTGAAAAAATTGAGACATGCATTTGAACCTTTTATTTGTAGCGCCCGATCATGCCTTTAACGAAGTTGCATTTTTCTATGCTCCCCACTTCCTGGACCTGCTCATCCGGTTCATATTCAATTTTGCCGTTACGCTGCTGATTGCACGCTATATCTATTACCGGAAAACAAGACGCAAAGATTATCTTTTTACTTTTCTGCTCATCAACACGATGGTCTTTCTGCTGGCATACCTGCTTTCGGACGTGGAACTAAAGCTTGGATTTGCGTTCGGATTATTTGCCTTGTTCGGAATACTTCGGTACCGCACCAATCCCGTCCGGATCAAGGAAATGACCTATCTTTTTGTCCTAATCGGTATTGCCGTGATTAATTCAATATCTGACAAATATGTGCCATACTCGCAGGTGCTCCTTGCCAATTTCCTTGTAACCGTTATTCTTTGGTTGCTTGAATTCTCGTTCCGGCTCGATCACGAATCGTCCAGAAAAATTGTTTACGAAACGAGCGCGATTACGCCAAACGCGACCAGGAATGAAAAGCCCGGACTCTTCGATAAAAACAATGAAAAAGCCCTTATCGATGAACTCAAAGAGCAAACGGGCATCCCCATCCACCGGGTTGATATCGTTTCAATCAACTACGTCAAAAAAAGGGCTGAGATCATCATTTATTTCTACGACAAGGATAAGATCTTCAATGTCACAGACGACATTTATCCGGAAAGAACAAATTAATATGGTAAAGCCATCCGGCGGAGGACTAATTGCGTTTATCACATTCGTGTCTTACTGTTTTATTCGTTTTCTGCCCCTCCTGTTTCAGAAATCATCCTATGCGCCGCTTTATTTTCTTTTGAAAAAATGCCGTGAATCGCCCCATTCATCATAACCAACGTCACAGTCAGCCAATTCCACCCGGGCATCCAGGCAATTGCCGCACAGGCCGGCGTCTTCGTCCAGGCAGGGTTTACCTTCGTAAAGCTGATAATTCTTCCGGTAAACGCCGGGAGTAATATTGGGCATCAGGATATTGGCGCCTGTCTTTAATGCTTTTTCCCTGCCAACCGGATCGATTGCCTGCAAAGATGTTGCCGCAGCGATGTTGATATCGGGCATCATCAGCCGTAACACAGCAATCATCTTTAAAGCCATATCGAAACGTTCCGTTTTTGTCAACAGCCGGTACCCCGCTTGAGTTAAAGGTGTATCTTCATGTTCAATATAAGGCCCCATTCCTGCCATATCCACATCCAGCCTTTTCATAAACAACAAGTCTTCGGCGAGATGCTCCGGGGTTTGAAAAGGCAACCCGATCATCACGCCTGTACCGACCTGGTAACCGCATTGCTTTAACGCCGCAAGACATGCAAGCCTTTTTTCAAAAAGATGGTGTTCATTTTTTGGATGGATCGATTCATATAATGTGCGGTCTGAGCTTTCGATGCGCAACAGGTACCGATGCGCGCCGCTTTCAAACCATTGCCGGTAGGTTTCCTCAGTTTGTTCCCCGCACGATAAAGTAATTCCAAGTTCACCGTTCGACAGTTTTTTTATGGATTGAAGCAGCCGATCGACCCGATTAACAAAAGCCGGAGATGAAAGCTCCCCCGATTGCAGAACGACTGATCCAAACCGGCTTTTCCATGCAAAACGGCTGGCCTCCAGGATCTCACCGTCGGTCAGCTCATAGCGGCTTACCTTTTCATTGCTTTTCCGGATCCCGCAATACAAACAATCTTTAGCACAAATATTTGAAAATTCGATCAGTCCCCTGAAATAAACTTTTCGGCCAACGGTTTCGAGTTTCCTGGCTGCTGCCGCTTCCAGCAGCAATTTCCTGTCTTCTCCTTCGGCGCGGAGCAATATAACCAGGTCCGCTTTAGAAAAGGTCAGCTGTGCCAATATGTCCTCCATTTTCTTCATCTGACGAAGATAAGCATATCCTTCAAATTTTCAGAGGGCAGGGGTTGCAAATACGCACATTATATCGTACGTTTGTAAGATAAAAACGGGAGGAAAGTATGAAGACAATTACAGCAACTGAAGCCAGAAATAAGATCTATAAATTGATCGATATCACTGCTAACGAAAGCGAACCCATTCAAATTACAGGGAAAAGGTCAAATGCTGTCCTGGTTTCGGAAGATGATTGGAGAGCCATACAGGAGACTTTGTACTTATTATCAGTTCCGGGAATGAGAGAATCGATCATTAAAGGGATGAAGGAACCGGTTGAAAAACTTTCGTCTAAAATAGCATGGTAAAGTGGAAATTGGTTTATACCAAACAAGCGCAAAAAGATGCTGAAAAGTTAAAATCATCAGGATTAAAAGAGAAAGCTGAAAAAATTTTAGAACTATTGGAAGAAAACCCCTTGCAAAACCCACCGTCATTCGAAAAATTAGTTGGTGACTTAACAGGAGCTTATTCCCGCCGGATCAATATACAACATCGGATTGTTTATCAGATATATAAAGAAATCAAAACTGTAAAAATTATTCGCATGTGGACACACTATGAATAAGAACGCTGAGTTGAAAAAATAAATACATGAAAACGACAAATGCAACATTCATCAACGAGCAGGAAGTTTTTGAAATTCTCAAAAAAAACAACAGCCCGGAACACGGCCAGGTAAAAGAGGTACTTTCAAAAGCAATGGAACTGAAAGGACTCAGTTTGCAGGATGTTGCCGTTCTGACCGGGATTACCGACCAGGAACAGCTTCACGAATTATTCCGTACAGCCAACCAGATCAAGGAAGCAATTTATGGAAAACGTTTGGTCTTGTTTGCCCCTTTGTATATCTCAAACCTGTGCGCCAATGAATGCGTGTACTGCGCATTCCGGGTTAAAAACAAAGAAATAAAAAGAAGGGCCCTGACACAACAGGAGATCGTCAGGGAGACCGAAACGCTGATCAGCCGGGGGCATAAACGGATCCTGCTGGTTGCCGGTGAATATTATACCGGAGCCGGCATTCAATATGTGCTCGATTCCGTCCGGTCTGTATATGCGGCACGGCATAACCATACAGAGATCAGAAGGGTGAATGTAAATGTGGCGCCCCTCCCGGTAGATGAGTTTAAAATGCTGAAAGCCGAAAAGATAGGAACTTATCAGTTGTTTCAGGAGACATACCACAGGGAGACCTACAGCCAGGTTCACCTTGGCGGCAAAAAGAAAGATTATGAGTGGCGGACCACTGCCATGCACCGGGCCATGGAAGCAGGCATTGACGATGTAGGTATCGGTGTGCTTTTCGGCCTTTATGACTACCGGTTCGAACTGCTCGCCCTCATGCAGCATATTCACGAACTTGAACGGGTTTTTGGCGTGGGTCCGCATACGATCAGTGTCCCGCGTATAGAGCCCGCGACGGGTTCCGATATGGCTTCCCATCCTCCTCATGCGGTAACAGACCTTGAATTCCGAAAGATCATCGCCATTTTGCGTATGGCGGTTCCGTATACAGGGATCATCATGTCGACCCGCGAAACCGCCCAACTGCGCAACGAAACCTTCGCGTTGGGAGTCTCTCAAATTTCTGCCGGCAGCCGGACCAATCCCGGCGGCTATGAAGATGAAGATGAGGCTTCAGGCCAGTTTTTCATGGGCGACCATCGTCCCCTGGATCAGGTCATTTTTGATATCGTAAAAATGGGATATATCCCTTCATTCTGTACCGGATGTTATCGTCTGGGCCGTACCGGACAGGACTTCATGGACCTGGCCAAACCAGGAGAAATCAAAAATCATTGCAGTCCCAATGCTCTTTCCAGCTTCATGGAATATCTGAACAATTACGCGTCGCCCGAAACCGTTGAAGCGGGCACCCGACTAATCGAAGAAACAATTGCAGAAATGACCGGCGTCCCTGCTCAGCGTGCCCGTAAACTGGTTGACCGGGTCAAAGCCGGGCAAAAAGATGTATTCTGTTAAGATACGGAAACCGGAGAACGGAATCCGGAGAACGGAAGACCCTGGTCAAGTGGCTGTAATCTTTTTACTCACGACTCACTACTTTTTTCTAAATATTTGTTAATGCTGTTTTTATTAAGATTTATTCTTAATAATTTAGCAGCAGTATAACTTAAATTGTGAAGTAATGAAGAGATTAGTCTTAGTAATGGCAATTGTGTTCACATTT
>JBDKTZ010000380.1:0-11436 GCA_039679975.1 Prolixibacteraceae bacterium | reverse complement strand
ACTGACACCGAAACCCCAGGTAGGGTGCTCCCGTCCTCGGCGGAAGTCACTGTCCCTGTAATTTCTTTAGTTTGGCCCAAAACGGACTGCAAACCAATTGCAAAAATTGCAAGCAGTAAGTAGATTTTTTTCATAGAGATAATTTTAATAATTAAACAGCATCAATTTATTCTTTTATTGTATTTCCAGATTCGGTTGTTCAACTTTTTATTTCAAAAATTCTAAAGTATTCTATAGTAACATTTAAAACTTATGTTTGTTTTTATCTGTACACAAAAATAGTTTTAACTTACGCTTTCTGAAATCAGTTGCTTCGCTTCGTGAACGTTATTTTCGTTGTCGTTGGATTGATTTTTAGTTAGTTATACCAGATTATAATGTATCATTTTGTTCGTCAAAACAACGACCCGCGAATATATTTCCCTGTAAACTTACCTGTCTGGTATTATTCTCTGAAAATTTAATTTTTTAACCATTAACCGCATAAGCTTCGGTAAAACTAAGCGTTCAAGTGTTAAAAAACCTTAATCATACAAAAATAAAAATTTAAATTTCTCTGGTAATAGCTGATTTAAAAATTATCGAGGAGAAAACATGATTTTTATCAAGGTTTTGGAAATGTTTAAACTATCCTTTAGTCCAAAAGACCAGCTCATTGCCTTAATTGCAATCGATTACCATCATTATCCAGATTCATTTTAAATTATCAGTTTTTTATTTTCATTGTTAAATATTGATTAAGGGGTGTTTTGTAATCATTGTGTTTGTGAAATAGTATTTCTATTGGAGAAAAGAGTCCTTTCCCGGAAGGGATTAGCATTGAAAGATAAAAATTCTGTTTTTCCTTTTTTGCGGAGTTTAATTGCTGTTCCTGGAGCGCCTGTGCTTTTTTCCGGCACGCGGGAATATCAGGATTAGCCGGGCTTAATTTGCCCGAAAAAGCCCCTTGCAGGAAGCAAGGGGCCGGGGGGGTGGAACATTTCCGCGAGAACGGAATAAGGTTCGTTGTGCCGGGGATTCCGGCTTGTGCGGGATGGATTTAAAATTTGTCCCAGAAGATTTTGGTTGTCAGCTTATCACCGCCGATAGCTTCTGCCGCAGCCTTATAGTTGGTGCTGTTCAATGTTTGCTCATTCACCGGGAAGGTGAATCGAACGGGGATGTTGCTATATCCTGATCTTTAGCATAAAAGATCGTATTATTAATGATAACGATAGATAAGGAAAAGAAATTGTAGGGAAAGTTGATTAACGGTATATTGATCAGCTAATTATGCGTTCTTCCGATAGAAGTTAAAATTGAAATTACTAATAATCAGTCTCCTAACTATTAAAGGATTTCTTTTAACTGAATCAGGTTTTTGATGGTGTAGTAATTTTTTCGGGGGGTGGAAACACGCAGATGAATGTTTTTTGCAGTATCTTTTTGGATTTCGGGGGGTATTACGGCTTTTTTTTCGTTTTTGATGAAAAAGACATGGTCTATACTCATTTCTCTGGCTCCGGCAATATCTGTTTCCCAGCCGTCGCCGATGATCATACTTTTGCTTTTTTTTGCGTTACAGCTCATGAGCGCATACCGGAAAATACGCTTGTCGGGTTTCGGAGCATTAATGTCTTCAGAAGCGAAGACCTTTTTAAAATAGGGAGCAAGACCGCTTTTTTTCACTTTTTCATTTTGGACTGCACTTAATCCATTAGTGATAATGTGAAGGTGGTATCCTTCTCCCTTCAGGTAGTCCAGTGTTTCAATTGCTCCTTCAACGAGATGATTGTATTCGGGCATGAGGTGAAGGTACTGGTTGTTGATAGTTTCCGGACTTATGCCGGTGAGGCCGAAATGATCGATGATGATCTCAAACCGTTTTAATACGAGTTCACTTTGACGGATCTCTTGTTTCCGATAGGCTTCCCAAAGATTATTGTTGGTCTTTTCAAAGAATGAAAAGAATGAATTGAAGTCCGGTACCTGACTCCGGAGGCCGATATCAGCTATTGCCTGCTGAAGGGCGAGACGAGCATTAACATCGAAATCCCAGAGGGTATTGTCAAGATCAAAGAAGAGGTGGTCGTATTTTCGGATAATTGGCATTAAGTGCTTCCTCCCACAACAATTACAATTTCCCCTTTAATGGTCTTCGCTTTGAAATGTTCCAATAGTTCTGCCAGTGAGCCTCTGAAGTTTTCTTCGTACATTTTCGATAGTTCCCTTGATATGGAAGCCGGACGTTCTGATCCGAAAAATTCGCAGAATTGTTCCAGTGTTTTTAACAGCCTGTATGGAGATTCGTAAAAAATCAACGTTCTTTTTTCGGTTGCCAGTTCTTTTAGTTTTGTCTGACGTCCTTTTTTTACCGGGAGAAATCCTTCAAAGCAAAAGCGGTCGGAGGGGAGGCCGGAGTTAACCAGTGCGGGTATAAGCGCCGTAGCTCCAGGCAGGCATTCCACTTCAATCCCGCTTTCCAGGCATTTTTTGACGAGCAGGTAGCCGGGGTCGCTGATTCCGGGAGTCCCGGCATCGGAGATCAATGCAACAGTTTCACCTCCTTCGATACGCTTGACCATACTTTCGGTTGTCTGATGCTCGTTGAATTTATGGTGTGAACTGAGTTTGTTCTGTATTTCGAAATGATGCAATAATTTGGATGAAGTCCTGGTGTCTTCGGCCAGGATGAGATTGACTTCCTTTAAAATTTTTATGGCCCTGAAAGTCATGTCGTCCAGGTTCCCGATAGGAGTAGGCACCAAATAGAGTTTTCCCATTTAAGTATTGTGAAATAATTGTTGTTCTGTTCCTGTCTTCTGACAGTCTGTAAAAAGGAGAACCAAAATAATAAACAGGTCTGTGATCTTAATTGGAAAACCTGCGTTTAACCAGTTGTGCAAATTTCAGGCTGGTTTCATTTTTTTTCCACTTGAAATTGCTGTTCAGATAAGTGACTGCCGCATTGATATCGGGCATTTGATCGATTTGTTTGACGGTCTGATTAAAGAGCCCGGCGTCATTGTTGAATAATTCTCTGATAAATTGAAACCGGTCGTTCAGGCCAATGGCCGCTTCCAGTTTACTGAGCGGTGAAATTGCGAGTTTATGGTCGACTGTCTTTTTTTCGCTTGCAATGGTTTCATTGACTGATTTTTCATGGACGAAAAACTCGGCTACTGTTTTTTTGACGTCATTCTGTTCCTGTACAACTTCATCGCGGATTTCATTTTCTTCAGGAGTTCCCTGTTCCGGATCCACGGGTTCTGTGATTCTTTTTTCAGTTTCTTGAACCTTTTCTGTCGTTTCAGTTTCATCACCGGGGCTGTCGGTCTCAGCCGAAATTTCATCTGTTAATGATTCGTTTTTTACTTGCCCCATTGGGTAGGTTTGGCTGTTATCGCCCGGTTTCGCAGGCAGTGTCTGTTCATGGCTCGTTTCATCCGAAGTAAATGAACTGACAAAAGGCTCCTTCGTTTCGGTTTGGGGAAGGGATTGCTGACTTAATTCTTTCAGATAGGCAAATTCCTGACTAATGATCCGTGATTTTCCTAGTGCAAAATCAATTTCCAGGCTGGAAACCTGTGTTTTACCAGCCATTTCATTTGTTAATTCTGTTAATTCGTTCAGATCTCTCTGAATAATCTGTATTAATTTGTTCCGGTCCATAAACGTTGTAAGTAATAAGTCATCAGTAATTCTTCGTAAGTTGACCGCTCGCGCTGTCATTCTGAACGTAGAGAAGAACGTGTTTCGTCTGTGTACGGATATTCTTCATTGTTTTCAAAATAACAAATCCTTTTATTTCGTTACTTTTGTTTTTGTAAAAGTAGTAAATCTTAACTGAAAAACGTGATATGTTTTTAGAAAGGGACGTTAGTCACCGGAAGCCGGGAGGGATTATTGAGGTGATCACGGGATCCATGTTTTCCGGGAAAACGGAGGAGTTGATCCGCCGTTTGAGAAGGGCCCTCTATGCCAGGCAGAAGGCAGAGATTTTCAAGCCTGCGACCGATAGTCGTAATGATTTGAATGAGGTGGTGTCGCATGATGATCATTCCATTCCCAGTTCGTCGGTTGAAAATTCAGCGGCAATTTTGTTGCTTTCGTCGGATGTGGAAGTTGTTGGAATTGATGAGGCGCAGTTCTTTGACAGAGGGCTGGTTGAGGTTTGTTCAAAACTGGCTGACCAGGGGATTCGGGTAATCGTAGCCGGACTGGATATGGATTTTAAGGGTCAGCCGTTTGGTCCCATGCCGGGCGTGATGGCTATTGCCGATTATGTCACGAAAGTGCATGCTATTTGTGTGAGGTGCGGACAGGTCGCGCAATTTTCTCACCGACTGATATCGGGGGAGAAGCAGATCCTGATCGGAGAAAAGAGTGAATACGAGCCATTATGCAGGGACTGTTACAGAAAGGCAAGAAGTTGAACGCCAGACATCAGACACAAGTATCAAAATACAATTCGGTAATTCGGGAATCTGAAAATCCGTGTTCCGGCTTTCCGGTCGCCGTTTTACAGTTTATCAATTTATCAATTTGGTAGTTTATGAATCTATATGATATTGCCGGGGCTGTCGACGGGCAGTTTGTTTTGGGGGAACAGCAGGCCCGGCAAATGGAAGTCAACACGATATCGATCGACAGCCGTCAGATCGTTGATGCAGAGGGGTGTTTGTTTTTTGCTATAAAGGGAGTTCGCCACGACGGACACCATTATTTGAAAGACCTATACGCGAAGGGGGTGCGTCAGTTTGTCATCGATTCGCCCGATGTCCTTCTTTCCGGGTTTTCAGGGTCCGCTATTTTCCGCGTTCCGAATGCATTAGAAGCTATGCAAAAAATGGCCGCATGGGTAAGAAGGAAATTCACTTACCCGGTGCTTGGTATAACCGGAAGTAATGGTAAAACGATTGTCAAGGAGTGGCTTTTTGACTTGTTACAAGAGGATATTCGTGTTATTCGCAGCCCGAAAAGTTATAACTCGCAAGTCGGTGTTCCTCTGTCAGTATTTAAAATGAATGCTGATTTTGATTTGGCCATTTTGGAAGCGGGTATTTCTGAACCCGGAGAGATGGAAAATCTGGGAAAAATCATTGCGCCGACTATCGGACTGATCACCAATATAGGGGATGCTCACCAGGAGAATTTTCATTCGAAAGAACAAAAGGCAGATGAAAAACTCCGTCTTTTTAAAAACGCTGAACTGATTATCTACCGAAGGGATCATGAGCTTTTACAACAAAGGATCCTTGCAAAGTATTCCCCACAGAGTAAGCGATTATTTTCCTGGTCTGACACCGATCGTCATGCCGGCTTGTTTATTGTTACGACCATCAAGGAGAAGAGTACACGTTTGTCATTTTCCATGGAAGGGAAGGAAGAGCAACTGGAGATCCCTTTTACTGATGAAGCGGCAATTGAGAATGCCTGTCATTGCCTGGCTTTTATTGTGGCCACAAAGAGATGGAACGGGCAGATGGCAGCGCGATTTTCAGTACTTCAGCCGGTGGCTATGCGGCTGGAGCTTAAGCAGGGAATTAATCGTTGTTCGCTGATCAATGACTATTATAATTCGGATATTAATTCACTCGAAATAGCACTGCAGTTTTTACATCGCCAATCGGTTGCCGGGAAGCGAGGCAGGACCCTCATTCTCTCCGATATCCGTCAATCGGGTATGGAAAGCGATCAACTGATCAGGGAAGTTGCCCGCTTAACGAGATTGTACGGGATTGACAGGCTGATCTGTATCGGAAAAGAGTTATCGGATCACCAGTCTTATTTTGAAGGTGAAACTTCTTTTTACAAAGCCACAGAGGATTTTTTGTTTCATTTTAATCCGTCACAGTACAAAGATGAACACATTCTGCTGAAAGGTGCAAGGGAGTTCCGGTTTGAGCGTATTGCCGCGCTGCTTCAACAAAAATATCATCAGACCCAGATGGAAGTTGATTTGAATGCTCTGATCGAAAACCTGAATCGTTACAAGGCTTTGCTAAAGCCGGAAACGAAGATCATGATCATGGTCAAGGCTTTTTCCTATGGGAACGGGAATATTGAAATAGCCAGGGCGCTTGAATTTCAGAAAGTCGATTACCTGGCTGTTGCTGTTGCCGATGAAGGGATCGATCTGCGTCAGGCCGGTATCGAAACCCCGATTATTGTGATGAATCCTGAGGAACATAGTTTTGAAATGATGTTGGAGTACCGGCTTGAGCCAAATATCTATTCTACTGAAGTTTTTCAGAAGTTTGATTTGGTTGCGAAGCGGATGGCTGTGACAGACTATCGGGTACACCTGAAAATAGAATCAGGTATGAACAGGCTCGGTTTTTATTCGGAAAATGAACTGCTTTCCGTTTCTCAAAGTATTTTATCGGCAGGACGCCTGCGGGTTCAATCTGTTTTTTCGCATCTGGCAGTCAGTGACGATCCTTCACAGGATGATTTTACCCGCCGCCAGTACGAACGGTTTCGCACGCTGAGTGATCTGGTTGTCCGTTCGCAGCCGTACCCGGTGATCCGGCATTTGCTGAATTCTGCAGGGATTGAGCGTTTTCCCGGGTATCAGATGGAAATGGTGCGGTTGGGTATCGGTTTGTATGGTGTGTCGCAATCGCAGGTACTGCAGGCCGGCACGGTGGCCCGGTGGACAACAGTCATTTCTCAGGTAAAGGAAGTTCAGGCCGGCGAAACGGTGGGATATGGCAGAAAAGGGAAGGTTGAAAAGGCAAAACAGATCGCGGTGATCCCAGTGGGCTATGCTGACGGTTTCGACCGCCGCTTGAGCAACGGTGCAGGAAAAGTATGGCTGAACGGAAAGTTTTATCCTGTAATCGGGAATATTTGCATGGATATGACCATGATTGATGTCACAGGCGCTGAAGTTAGGGCAGGAGACGCGGTTGAACTAATGGGTGATCATGTCAGGTTAAACGACCTGGCCCACTGGATGGGAACGATTCCTTATGAAGTGCTGACCGGAATTTCCCAGCGGGTAAGAAGAGTTTATATTCAGGAGTGAGTTTTTACATTGGCATGGGGCAGCAGGGTCAATGTTACTTCTTATTTACCCTAATCTGCTTATTTTCTCTAGTTTATGAAGGTCCAGAATCTTGATTTTGCGTCCGTCTATTGCAATCACTTTCTCTCCCGCGAAGGTGGATAATGTTCGAATCGCATTTGAGGTTGTCATATTTGATAAATTAGCAATGTCTTCACGTGAAAGGTACGCTTTCAGGGAAACTCCATCGTTTTCAAATCCGTATTTTTCTTTAAGAAGAACCAGTGATTCGGCCAAACGTCCACGGATATGCTTTTGGGTCAGATTAACCGTGCGTGCATTTGAGAAACCAAGTTCTCTTGCAAGCTTGCGGAGTATTTTTATTGCACAGTCGGAATTTCGTAACAGCTTCCCGAAAAAGAATTCCGGGGTTACCAGGCAAACAAGAGAATCTTCCAGTGTAACTGCTGATGCAATATGTATTTCTTCAGCTAAAAGCGCCCTGTACCCAATATAACCCATCGGCTTCGTCATGCGAATGATCTGTTCCCTGCCTCCAACTCCTTCTTTGAAGATCTTCACTTTACCATCGATAAGAAAAATAAAGGCTGTCGGTTTATCTCCCTCCTTATAGATGAATTCATTTTTCTTAAAAACCGTTACGGTAAGATGAGAAAGTAATTCTTCTTTTTCTGCGGGGGTCAATAAACTGAAAACAGATTTCGGATTCTCAAAAATCTCTTTGATCCCCATTTCTCTACTCAGCATAGGTTTCACGTTACATGTTTTACAGCATCAAAGTTAACTATTTTTGCGGAATAAGAAACCTTTTGCCGACTATTTTAAGTGTGTGATCTAATGGAGAAAACAGGGGACACGAGGCAGCATACCTTGTTATCTCCTATCTTTTCGTCAGAACAGATTACGAATACTTTGCCACCAGAGGCATTTTTCTTCCAAAACCAAAAGCTTTCGAACTGACTCTCAAAATAGGGGGCGCCTGAAAACGTTTATATTCATTTTGGTTCACCATGCGGACAGTTTTCAGAACGGTTTCCCGGTCAAAACCGGCCGCCATGATTTCATCGGGCGACTGGTTCAACTCGATGTATTTGAACAGGATTGCATCCAGAATGGAATAATCGGGAAGGGTATCGGTATCTTTTTGATCGGGGCGAAGTTCTGCTGAGGGCGGTTTTATGAGGGAGTTCTGCGGGATGATCTCCTTTTCCCGGTTCACGTATGCAGACAGCTTGTATACATCTGTTTTATACACGTCTCCTAAAACGGCCAGTCCGCCGTTCATATCGCCATACAGGGTGCCATATCCAACCGCGCATTCACTTTTATTGGTCGTATTGAGCAGAATACTACCAAACTTGTTGGAGACGGCCATGACCAGAGTTCCGCGGATGCGTGCCTGAATATTTTCTTCAGCAACTCCGGGAGGAAGATTTTCAAAAACCGGTCCGAGCGCATCTTCAAAAGCGTCTACCATGTCGCGGATACTGATGGTGTCGTGACGGACGCCGAGATTTTCGGCGAGGTGGATCGCATCGGTTATGCTATGACCTGTTGAGTATTTGGAAGGCATCAGGATCCCTCTGACATGATCAGGTCCAAGCGCTTCTGCGGCAAGGGCACAAACCAGAGCAGAATCGATTCCTCCTGAAAGACCGAGCACGGCATCTTTGAAATTCATTTTCCCGAAATAGTCCCTGATACCCAAAATAAGGGCATCATGAATGCCGGCAATGTAGTCTTTCTCATTTTGTCTCTTCTCTTTTGGCTGATCCGTATCGAGTACATAAAAATCTTCTTTAAAATAAGCAAGTTCAACAGGAATTTTGCCATCGCGGGTAACAAAGCAGGAGCCGCCGTCGAAGATGAGTTCAGTCTGTGCTCCGGTTTGGTTGACATAGACAATAGGTAAATGATAACGGATGGCATTTTTTACCAGAATATTTTTACGCCAGTTTTCCTGGTTATAAGAGAAAGGTGAAGCTGACAGATTAATGACCAGGTCTGGTCCGAGTTTGCTTAATTCTTCCATCGGGGAAGTTTGATACAGCTTATCACGCCCGAATTCATTTTGCGTGGGCTGTTCGTCCCACAGATCTTCGCAGATGGTGATAGCCAGTTTCTTTCCATGACAGTTAATCAGCCGGAACTCCTTATTCGGTTCAAAATGACGGTATTCATCAAAAATATCGTAGGTTGGCAACAGCGATTTATTCCGGATAGCCATGATCTTTCCTTCGTTCAGGAAATACGCCGAATTGTAAAGTTTTTTTCCCCGATTGCCGGTATTGATCGCCGGAGCGCCTACAAGGGCTGCAATGCCGACACAGGTTTCAGCGATTTTTTTCACTGTCATTTCTGCTTGTTCAATAAATTCCTTCCGTTCGAGCAGATCGTGAGGATAATAACCGGTCACTGAAAGTTCTGAGAATACAATTAATTCGGCTCCGGCTTCTTTTGCTTTCTGAATAGAATCAATGATCTTTTTTGAGTTTGCCCTGAAATTGGCAATATGATAGTTAAGCTGTGCCAGTGCGATTTTCATATTCTTTTAATTGATATGCAAAAATAGAGAAAAGAATTTCTCAAAAAATCAACGCAAGTTTAAGATTAACTGAATTGACGGTAGTTTTTCCGTCAATATAATGGTTTTTGGTAACGTCGGCCAATCCATCCTTGAATACCATTCCGATAACCAGGGCATTACCGGTCTCCGTTTCCCGCTATGCTCCATGCCCTGTGCCCCATGCCCTTTAACCATTATCCTTTGTGTTATGAATAGTTAGTTTAAGCGGCGTAACATCTTCAGCCCAGGTAATGGTACTGGTTGGGAACGGGATCTCGATATGATTTTTGTCGAATGCTTCCTTCAGCCGTTTCCGGTATTCCCTGCCGATGCTCCATTGATCGCCGGGGCGTGTTTTGATCCGTCCTTTGATGATCAAGGCGCTGTCGCTAAAATTATCGAGCCCAAAAATTTCCATGGGTTCCAGTATCTTTTGTTTGAACTCTTCATTGTTTCTCATTTCTTCAGAAACTTCCTTCATGATCTTCATTACAACAGTGGGATTTTCCTTGTAGGCGACACCAATGTCAAATACCATGGCCGACCATCCTTTGGTCATATTGGCGATCGTGTTGATTTTGCCGTTCTGGAAAACGTGAACCGTTCCTGACTGGTCGCGTAAGGTGACGGTCCGGAGCTGAATGTCTTCAACAACACCTCCGGTTCCGTTAAGAATCACAACGTCTCCCATCCGGATTTGGTTTTCAAGCAGGATAAAAAAACCGCTGATAAAATCCCGGACCAATTCCTGCGCCCCGAATCCTACTGCCAAACCGATAATTCCCGCGCCTGCGATGATAGGGGCGATATCAATGTTGAATTTTTTCAAAAAGATCATGATAAACACCAGCCAGATAATGACAAACGATCCTCTTCTGACAATTCCCATCAAGGTATGTAATCGCTTTTCTGCTTCCAGGTCAGGTCCGTCATGATGGGCCAATGTGCGTTTTTGCAGGATATCTCTCATCCTGTTAATAAAGAAGGCAACCAGCCGCAGGGAAACGATCAGAAGAATGATGAGTAAAATGACTGATGGAAGCTGGTTGACTATCCAGTCGACCAGGATTTGTAACCACCGTTCCCAAAAATTGTTAGTAAGCATCTTTTCCATGGGGTTGTAATTGAAAATAATGAGTTGTTCAGAACACCAAATTTATAGCAATTTTCGTACCTGACCTAAAGATTGATTAGTTTTGAAGGTGAGATAAAAGCCTTGGTCTTGCATTTTCACTGCTATAAAAGCCGCTTTTAACTGTAAAAAGACGTAGTTCACCGGAAATAAGCGGAATTTTACTTTTTCCTTATTAATTTTATGATACAGATGATTAAACGTTTGTCTCAAACAAGAGTCTGATAACTAAATTAAATTTAAACGGATGAAGATTACGATTGAAGGGCTGAGTAAAATTTATCCAAACGGGAATCGCGCCATCAACAATATTGATCTGGAGATCCCTGATGGTATGTTTGGTTTGCTTGGTCCGAACGGGGCCGGGAAGTCAACCTTTATGCGCATTTTGGTGACCCTGATGAAACCCAGCGCCGGAAAAGTAACTGTGGATGGATTCGATCTGATCAAGAATCGCAAAGAGATCCGAAAAATGCTGGGGTATCTGCCACAGGATTTCCGTTTTTTTTCGAAATTGAAAACCTATGAATTTTTGGATTATGCCGCAAGGCTTTCAGGGATGAAATCGTCAAAAGAGCGAAGTACTGCTGTTGACAGGATGCTGGAAGAAGTAGGGCTTTTTGAGGCGCGCGACAGGCAAGCCAACAGGCTTTCGGGAGGGATGAAACGCAGGCTTGGTATTGCTCAGGCATTGATCAATAATCCACGTTTGATTATAGTCGATGA
>JBDKTZ010000449.1:0-8113 GCA_039679975.1 Prolixibacteraceae bacterium | reverse complement strand
TCCAGATCCGGATTCCCCGGGCAACAATCGGACTGAATAATGCGGTTGATAAATTTTATTTCAAACTTGCCGCCGGTGTGGAGAATCCTTCCGACATCATGAATTATTACCAGACGGGAAGCGTTATGCCCATGGGACGGTTAAGCTATATGTATCATTTGAAATAACCATAAATGAAGTAATCGAGCCTCAATAATCAATAAGCACTAACTATCAAACCTATGTAAGAAAATGAAGACGAAATTATTTCTGTTTAGTATCCTGTATGTATTACTGCAGAATCTGTCAGTATATGCAGGCCAGGGTGGCCAGTTCTCCGTCAAAGGAGTCGTCGTTGACGGAGAAAGAGTGCCGATGCCCGGAGTAACCGTGCAAATAAAGGGGACAACCCAGGGAACAACAACCGACGAGGATGGTCAATATACCATTCAGGTTCCCGACACAAAAGCGATCCTTATATTTTCGTTTATTGGATTTCAGACGCAGGAAATAGCCATAGGAGGGCAACGTACCGTTAATGTGACCCTGCGCGAATTGGTAACGGAGTTGAATGAGATGGTGGTAGTAGGCTACGGAGCTCAAAAAAAGGAGAGCGTGGTTGCTTCTATATCTTCAATCAAGGCGACAGGTCTGATGCAAACTCCCGCATCGAATATCGGCATCGCGCTGGCGGGTCGTCTGCCCGGGCTGACGGTGTTGCAACGTTCCGGAGCCCCCGGTGCAGAACAAATGGAGTTTTATATCAGGGGACGCAGTACCACGAATGAACAGAGACCGCTGTTAATGGTAGATGGTGTGGAACGCGAATTTTCTGCATTAGATCCGCACGAGATCGAGACGATTTCCATTTTAAAAGATGCTTCTGCTACGGCTGTTTACGGTGTGCGGGGGGCTAACGGCGTGATCATGGTCACCACCCGCCGGGGCACCCCCGGTAAACCTGTGATCGACGTCACCATGGAACAGTCATGGCAATCCCCAACCCGCCTGCCCAAAATGGTTTCAGCTTATGATTATGCCCAATTAAGGAATCAGGTTGCGGAGCAAAATGGCAATCAGCCCGAATATTCTGGATGGGAGTTAGAGCGTTACCGCCTGGGTGACAAGCCGGATTTATATCCTGTAAGAAATTTCGTTGATGAATTTACCAGGAAAAATTTTCCGATGGAAAAGATCAATGTGAATGTAAGCGGCGGAACGGAGAAAATGCGTTATTTCACGACAGTCGGGTATATGTATCAGGAAGGTCTTTTCCCTACCGAGAAATTTGATGAGTATAACTACGATCCCAAATCAAAAGCCAGCCGGGTGAACTTTCGCTCCAATTTTGATATCGATATCAATTCTTCATTGAAAATGTGGCTAAACGTGAGTGGATATATGCAGAAGAAAAATGATCCGGTTTTAGTTCCGAAAAACGAGTCTTACTACGATGATGTTGCTGCTTATTCCGTATTGCTTGCCAATATCATATCCATTCCCAATTTGTCATTCAATGATTTAACGCCTGATGGCGAAGTGCTGAGTACCCGGCTCAGGGGTGGTAACGCCAATAATGTTCCTTACGGTATGTTGAACCGGACCGGTTTTAAGAATGTGATGACCTCGCAGGTAACGACTACTCTTGGCGTAGAGCAAAAGCTTGGTTTCATCACCGAAGGGCTATCAGCCAGAGCAGTAGTGTCATACGATGCGACTTCATTGAATCAACAGATCAGGCAAAGAACTTTTCAGGTATACGAAGCTGTCAGGGACGGTGCCGCCTCCGATTCGATCCGTTACGAAACATTGGGCGCTGCAACCAATTCACCTTTAGAAGATGTGCAACGGCAACAATTTAACAACCTGTTCAATGTGGATGCATCTGTTAACTATGCCCGAACGTTTGGCCTGCATGATGTAACAGCCATGGTGTTGTTTAACCGCTATCAGAAAAATATCAATATTGAACTGCCCTACAACTATATCGGGCTGGTTGGTCGTGTGACCTATGGGTATAACCACCGGTATCTGGCAGAGGTCAACTTTGGGTACAATGGCTCCGAGCAATTTGCTCCGGGCAAGCAATTCGGCTTTTTCCCTTCTTTTTCAATTGGTTGGGTGCTTTCCGAAGAAGATTTCATGAAGCAACATTCCTCATGGCTCGATTTTATGAAACTGAGGGCGTCGTACGGGCAAGTAGGTAACGACCGGATGGGAGCAGCCCGTTTCCTGTATATTGAAAACTGGAGTATCGGTGGTTCCGGTTGGACAGGACTGCCAACAGGTACAGTTGAAAACAGTATTGCAAACAGGAATATCTCCTGGGAAGTTAACAATAAATATAATATTGGTTTGGAGGCGCGCTTCCTCAAGAGCTTTAATTTCGATCTTGATCTTTTCTATGAGGAACGTAACAATATTTTGGTTCGTGATGCCGGCACGACGCCTACCGGTGTTTTTGGCACCGGGTCAGTTTATGGTGGTGGCTCTGTCCAGCTTCCTCCGATCAACTCGGGAAAAGTGAAAAACAAAGGCTTCGAGATCTCGCTTGGATACAACAAAACAATTGGCCGGGACTGGTCTCTTGGAATAACTGCCAATGGCGCATACAGCCGGAATAAAGTCATCTATTTGAGCGAAGTGCTGTTGCCCCAGGAATATGCTTATCGTTTGAGGAGCACCGGTTACCGGCTGGGACAGCCATTCGGCTATGAGACGGCAGGTTTTTTTAATAGTCAGGAAGAGATCGAGGAATGGTATGATCAGACGCCACTGGGATCGGCGCCTAAACCCGGCGATCTGAAATATGTCGACAAAAATAATGATGGAAAGGTCGACGAAAGGGATATGTCGCCTATTGGAAATCCGAATGTACCTGATTGGACATTTGGCGGGGCAATTCAGATCCAGTGGAAACTGTTCGATCTGAGCATGATGTTTCAAGGCTCGGCAGGCAGCAGCTATTACCTGAACGGCATAGGAATCTGGGAAACTGATAATTTCAATGAATGGCACAAGGAAGCCTGGACTGCAGAGAAGTATGCTAATGGTGAAAAAATCACTTACCCGCGACTGGATCCTGGCAGTAGTGCCAGTAGGCAAACCAGTGACTTCTGGATGGCCAACGGCAGCTATATTCGTTTAAAAAACGCCGAATTCGGAATTACATTTCCAGGTAAAATAGCCGAAAAAATCGGGGCTTCACGTATCAGAATTTATGCGAACGGATTGAATTTGCTGACATTTGACAACTACCCTGTCAAGTACTACGACCCGGAGCAAAACAGCAACTATGTTTATCCGCTTTTCAAAGCGTATAACGTCGGTCTGAATGTATCATTTTAATTTAGGAAAATATGAAACGAACATTAATCATCATATTATTAGCAACGATCATCTTTACGGGATGTGAGGATACGCTGGAAAAAACACCCGATGGAACCCTGACCATCGATAAAGTGCTGAACAATTATGAACGAACCAAAGGCCTGTTGTCGGTAGCATATGGTAAGATCTATCAAAACAGAGATCAGATATCTTTTGTGATGAATCCGTTGGAATGCCTGACTGATAATGCTTTTTGGGCGGCTACCTACAATGCCTACGACTGGCATAACGGAGCTTTGTCGTTATCTAATCCGGTGATCAACTGGCCCTGGGTGTCTCCCTCCGAACGACTGTGGCCCGACTTTTGGCAAGGTATTCGATTCGCCAATATTGCCATTGCCAATTTCCCGAAATCGACCCTGATCACAGAGCAGGAACGCGATACGTGGATTGCAGAAGCACGAATACTGAGATGCTGGTACTATATGAATCTCCTGGAATTTTACGGACCGTTCCCCTGGATTGATTTTCCGTTTGAACCTGACTATGCAGAATGGAATACGCTTACCAGGCCGAGCTACGACGAAATTGCTTCGATCATCGACAAGGAATGCATGGAAGTAATCAATTCGAAAGTACTTCCCAACAGACGATCCTCTTCTGAAGCCGAATTTGTTTCCAACGCCGTGGCTTATGCGATCCGGGCGCGCGTACTGCTCAATAATGCAAGTCCGCTGAATAACCCGGGCAACGATGCGGCAAAATGGCAACGGGCGGCAGACGCCGCCCAGGATGTGATTGATCTGCCCGAATATCATTTAGTGCCTATGACCGACTATAAAACCTTATTCGTAGGCTCATTCAGAACGGATATTCCTGAAATCATCTGGAGATCCCCGTCCAGCAACAAACATATTAATAATGCAAACGGATTAAATGTTTCTCCTTATCCCTATGCCAGCATTCCGGCGCTTTGGAATTGTGGCGAGTCGCCGACACAGGAACTGGTAGACTGCTTCGAAATGACCAACGGAGCATTGCCGGTTAAGTATAATGATGCGACGCATACCAATGTGACCATCAATCCTGCCGCAGCTGCCGCGGGTTACAGTGAATCAACCGGAGGTAATCCATATATCAACAGGGACGCCCGGTTCTATGTCGATATCCTGTATAACGGGGCCAACTATGGTATTCCGACTAACTGTACCCAGCCGGTCATTGTAGAAACTTATGTAGGTGGGGCGCATGGTTTTAACGACGTCATTGCGCAGGAAACAAAAAATTCCTGTACCGGATATAACAGCCGTAAAGACAAGGATGTGCGATTCTGGGGGCCAAATCAGTCAGGGCTTGGACCAGATATCCATTGGGTATACTTTCGGCTGGCGGAATTTTACCTCAACAAGGCTGAGGCTCTGTGCGAAGTGAATGATCTGGAGGGCGCAAAAACGGCATTAAATATGATCCGGCAAAGAGCATTGCAGCCGAAGATTGAAGAGGTTCCCGGTTTTGTCAATTCACAGGAGTTCCTTCGTGAGCGGATCCGCAACGAGCGGCGTGTTGAATTTTGCCTGGAAGGTTGGCGTTTCCATGATCAGCGTCGGTGGAAAATACTCGATCCTACCAACAGACTGGTTACCGGAATGAGGATTACGGTAGCGGCAACCGGTGCAAACGGCAAGCCCAGCTCCTTTAATTATCAACGGGTGAAGATCAGGGATTATCAGTCTTACACCAATAAATACCTGGTGATGCCGATCCCCATCGAAGATGCAAAAAAAATGACCGGCTTAACACAGCCCGAGGCCTGGAAATAATGCGATGATCAATTTTGTAAATCAATTAAATTTAAAAAATGTACAAATATTCAGTGATACTTGGCAATTTAGGGAATACCTGCGATCGTTTCTGCAAAGGGTATAAGGACAATCCGTCAACCGAAGAGATGTTGGCACAGGCAGTCAGGATCCCCTATGTGGAAGGAATCGAATTAGTGGGGACATGGGACATTCGTCCAGACAATGTCAAGGACATGAAAAAGCGCATGGAGGATTACGGAAAGACCTGTGTGTCCATCATTCCTGATGTATTTACAGTCAAGGAATACAGCAAGGGAACCCTCACAAGCACCAATCCGGTCATTCGCCGACAGTCACTCGATTATCTGCGTCAGATGAGCGAGATCGCTCTTGAGATGAACTGCAGCGTCGTTAATCTTTGGATGGCCCAGGACGGTTACGATTACTTTTTGACCGCCGACTACAACCAGGAGCGTGAATGGCTGCGTGAAGGAACAGCCCGGTTGGCAACCGAGTTTCCGACTTTGAAATTTGCTCTCGAGTATAAGCCTAAAGAACCCCGTAATTTTTCATATCACGCGCGTATGAGCGATACCATCCTGGCAGCCAGGGAAACGGGTTGTAAGAATGTTGGGGTTTGTATCGACACGGGACACGGATTTGCAGCAGGGGAGAACGTAGCCGAAGCTGTGGTATTGGCAAAACGAGCAGGCGATTTACTTTTTCATATGCATTTTAACGATAATCATGGCGCCTGGGATGATGACATGATCGTGGGGACAGTTCACAGTACCGTGTATGTCGATCTGTTATTCCACCTGAAGAAGACAGAATATGCCGGATGGCTGTCAATGGATCAGTACCCCTACCGGGAAGACGCCACTGACGCCATTGCCGAAAGTATTCATTGGGTGAGGCAATTTGAACAAATCGTAGAAGAAAATTTCGAAGAAATAGATGCCCTGGTGAAGCTGAATGACGCCATCGCAACATCACGGTTTATGCGCAAAGTATTATTTTCAAAATGATGACGGATATGCCAGCCAATACGAACAGCCAACGCCGGGTTTCTTTTATCGTTCTTACCGCTCTGTTTTTTATCTGGGGGTTTATTATTTCGATGAACGATATACTGATTCCTTATTTTAAGGGGATTTTTGACTTGAGTTACTTCAGGGCAATGTTGGTCCAATTCGCTTTTTTTGGGTCGTTCTTTGTCGGGTCGCTGATTTATTTTATTCTGTCGGTCAGGGTAGGCGACCCGATTTCCAGGATCGGGTATCGTAACGGGATGTCTCTGGGCCTGTTTGTGGCAGGCCTGGGATGCCTGTTATTCTATCCTGCCGCTGTTTTTCATAGTTATGGTCTTTTTTTGGGAGCGCTGTTTTGTCTTGGACTGGGAATTACTTTTCTGCAAATTGCGGCAAATCCTTATGCTGCTTTGCTGGGTACCGAAGAAACCGCTTCTTCCCGGCTAAATCTTGCTCAGGGTGTCAATTCGCTGGGGACAGTGATCGGGCCGCTTCTTGGTGGTTATCTCATTTTTGAGTACTTCTTCGATCCTGAGAGTTCTACAGCGAATTCGGTACAGGTTCCTTACCTTGTTTTCGCGGGCGTATTCATACTTTTATCGGCCGTCGTCCGGATTACCCCGTTTCCCGATTATCATCGTTCCGATCCGCCCGAAAGAGGTTTTGGCGTGTTCCGGTATCCTCAGATCGTTATAGGGGTGTTGGCCATTTTCCTGGCCGTGGGGGCAGAGGTCGCAACAGGCAGTTTGTTGATTAATTTCTTTAAGCTGGACGAGATCGCGGGATTGAATAATGTTGAAGCCAGTAAATTTGTCGCATTTTATTGGGGTGGATTGATGGCGGGGCGGTTGCTCGGAGCGATATCGTTCAGTGACAGCTCTGTCCGGCAGAAGACCCTGCTTTCGGGAGCAATCATGTTCATCGCCCTGTCAGCTGTATTTTTTATGAAAGATACCCGCACAACAGGCATATTTACCTTGCTGATGATTATCAACCTGCTTGCTTTCAGGCTGGGACGTTCCTTACCGGGCAGAACAACCGGTATTTTCTCCCTGCACATCATGATCTTACTGATCATCGCTTTTTTTACAAAAGGACAAGTGGCGATGTGGAGCATAATCGGTATCGGATTATTCGCATCTATCATGTGGTCAAATATCTTTACACTGGCTATCAGGGGTTTGGGTAAATATACCAGTCAGGGTTCCTCCCTGCTCATTATGGCCATTTTGGGGGCTGCATTAATTCCGCCCTTGCAGGGATTAGTTGCAGATACATTTGGTGTACAGCAATCTTTCATTGTTATATTAACTTGTCATATCTTTGTGGCCTGGTACGGATTTAAAGGTTCAAAAATAATGAAACAAGCCTAAACTTATACAGATGAGAAAAACGTGTCTATTAAAGCTCCTGATGTTTGGATATATCCTGCAAGGTTCTTTCTGTGCAAATGCATCTGAACCAGCCTGCTCAACAGCCCCGACAGTGATCATGTACCGTAAGATACTTGGCAACAAAGAAGTTTACCCGGAAATCCGGTTGAATGATGTTGACGCCGAATATCGTACCGATGGCCTTTGTATTAAAGGGAAAAATAAACTGGTACGGCTGGATAAATTTTATGCATTGGGCGAACGGCTTGTCCGGTACCATGTTAAATTTTCGGACGACGCTGTCGCTGTATTCCAGAGTCATACCGGAGACTTTAAGGCTTATGTGGATATCGCAGGAAAGACTATTTCCGTCAATACGAAACCGGAGATAACGAAAACGGTTGCGTTTATTAATCCTGACCATGAGTATATTGTAGAAATAGTTCATGTGTATCAAAAAGCAAAAATCCGGATAGCAGATGTATTTACCGGACAATCAGACGAGTTGGAAATGATACTCGACGGGACCGGAGGGTGCGGGGCAGGTGCGGTGCAAACAGGATTTCAGGTTGGATTACAGTGGGATTATTACTGTTTC
>JBDKTZ010000290.1:0-4873 GCA_039679975.1 Prolixibacteraceae bacterium | reverse complement strand
TGCTTGCGGTCAACTTGCTTTTTGACGGTATTTACAGTTACTGTTTTTCAAAAGCTGCGGGATTGGCCATCGTTGTTATGCGACGCGGATTATTCAGAAAGTCGCTGAGGTTTCCGATGAGCTATTTCGATAAAACTCCCATCGGGGTTACCTTATCGAGGCTCACCAGCGATATGGAGTCGATTTCCGAATCCATATCGACCGGTATCCTTGGGCTACTGGCCGACAGCATTAAGACCCTGGCGCTCCTGGGTTACCTGTTTGTCCTGAACTGGAGGCTGACCCTGGTTTTGCTCCTGGTGGTGCCGCTCATCGTCTTTTCGATCCGGTACCTGCGGAAAAAGATCCGCAAAGCGTATTTTGACTCCCGTACCAGTCTGGCCAAATCGGCTGCCTACCTGCAGGAATCCCTGAACGGGATGAAAACCATCAGGCTTTATGCCGCCGAAGAGGAAGCTTATGAAAAGTATAACCGGCTGAACAAAGAATACTGTGATGCACAAAACCTGTCGAACGTTTATGATTCGTCGTTATTTTCGATTGTCGAAGGGATCACTTCGGTGGCTACGGCCCTTGTCATCTGGTACGGCGCTGTCCAGATCTGGGACTTTGGATTTACAGTCGGTGTGCTGATCGTATTTATCACGACTCTGGGGCAGCTTTTTGTTCCCGTGCGACAGTTTGCCCAGCAAATTTCGACGATCCAGCAAGCCTTGTCTGCGCTCGAGCATATTGACGATCTTTTTGAACAGCAAACGGAGGAGACTGGTTTATCTGAAGAGGAGAAAACTCGCCGGAGTGTCCGCCCCGACGTGGCAAATGAGAACGTCGAAACCGGTAAGCCGGTAAAGAAAAAAGCTGTCGCCGGCGATCGTCCGTCCGTTTCAGGAAACCGTGATGCCGAAACCCGCCTGTCTGCGGAAGAACAGGCTGCACCCCTTGCGATCCGGGAGATTGAGTTCCGCGACGTGTCGTTTGCCTATTTGCCCGGATCGCCCGACGTGCTGAAAAATGTCTCTTTTAAACTGCAAAAAGGCGACCGGATGGCGCTGGTAGGAACCACCGGCTCGGGAAAGTCGACCATTATTCGGTTGCTCACAAAGGCCTATACCGGTTACAGGGGGTCGATCACCATCGACGGTGCGGAATTGCGCGACATCCCCCTCTCACGGGTGAGGGAAAGCATGTCGGTGATGCAGCAGGATATTTTCATGTTTAACGATACGGTCGAATTCAACATCTCGCTGGGCAGGAAAGGTATTACCCGCAAAGATGTCCATGAGGCTGCATCGTTTGTTTATGCCAGCCATTTTATCAGTAATCTTCCGGGCACGTACGACTACGTGATCCAGGGCGATGCAGGTAATCTGTCGAAAGGGCAGGCACAACTGATTTCTTTTGCAAGAGCTATTTGCGGCAATAACGAACTCATTATTCTGGACGAAGCCACCAGCGCGGTCGACTCATTAACCGAGCAGTATATCCAGCGGGCCATTGAAAATATCTTTTCGACCCGCACGGTGATAGCCGTGGCTCATCGTCTTAGTACCATTAAAAATTCGGATATGATACTTGTTCTGGAAGGCGGGGAAATCATTGAACGCGGCAATCACCGCGAATTGCTCCGGCAGGGCGGCAAATACGCTCAGCTGGTACACCAGTTCGTTGAAGAAGATAAAACCGCCTGACTTCGCAGACCGGGAAAAACTATCCGCGATTTATCGACTGAGAGTCTCTTTATTCATTTGCTTCTCTTAGTGCCTGAATTTCAATATCTGAAGATATCCTGAAATCAGTTTGCCTGATCCTGGCAAGAAGTGGTTTAATAGACGGAATATGCCCAAGGAGTTTAGCTTTGATTAAAACACCTATTGTGCCCGTATAAGGTAATCCAAGCTGTTCCGCAATTCTCCTTGCTTTATGATCATCTAGAATCAAAGTGCTATCAGAAGTTTCCAAGGCTAACGCGATTGCACTCGATTCTCCTTTGTCAATTTGCATCTCTAAGAGTTGTTGGCGATATTTATCTTTAACTTCTCTTATTTCAACCCAATCCGGAAGCTTCTCACCGTATTCATTGGCGATATCTATTGTTGTTCTAACCTGTCCGTAAACCTCGTGCAATAAATAAAGCTCTCCGATATTGTTAAGAATAATAAAGCAACTTGTGTCAGAGATGATCGTTTTAAGCATTCTTTACATCCTTTGAGATATCTGAAGCCGGATAATTAAATATTGAAACATTATATTTTCCCAACAATTCAGTAAATGTCCTCTTGGACAAGTTGGCCAATTCAGCGGCCTGGCCCAGAGATAACTTTCCTTGCTCATAAAGCGTTGAAGCAAGTATCATTGCAAGATCTTTATTGTCAAAGTCTATTGCGTCCGGTATGTTAAGTGTCAATGTTTTCATAGTCCAAAAATATAAAATTTTCAAGAAATCTCAAAATGATCAACTTGATCTGTGTTAGCGATGGATGTCCGGTGCTCAATAGCTGGTAATAGAGCTATATTTCTATTGCATGCGATCTGCAACCATACCAATCCGACCTTCGGCAGAAAACGGGCATCGATTATAATACCTCCCAAAATCTCGCAGGCAGATGAATATTCTCAACAGGTATTGCATCTGTAAATAGGGGGGCAATTTCCCTGGGCGAGAATCCTGCAATGCCACATCCTATTTCGGTCACTAAAAAGGTGTATTCAGGACGTCCCATCGCAAACCGAATAAATTCTTCTACATACTCTTTGATGTATCTGGTCGTTCTGAACATGGTTGGAATGGCATAGGTTTGTCCTTGCAATCCGACTCCCTCGCCCGGTATGGCGCCCCATTTTAAAGCTGTACGGGCAGCTCCCCCGCCATGACGGCCATCTAAGTTTGAACCAAAAACAAATATTTCGTTTTTCTCCAATTTGTCAATAAACCGTGGCGTGACCCTGTTTTGCGGATAGTTTTTCATGACTGATGATTTAGATGCTGTAATTGCCGGTATATTTTTCTAAAGTTAAGAATAATTGAAAACCTTATCTGTTTAGAAACCACAATTCAGGATAACCTGTTTGTTAAATTTGTACCTGCGCCTTTCCAATATCTATCGCGACTATTTTATACCAATCAGAAATTCCATTTCGCACAGCGTCTGATGTTCCGTCGATGCCACTATAAAATTTTGCACCAAGTACCACGAATACCGGATTCGGATCATTACCGGCTAAAACAAGTTTCAAATGAATAGGCTCTTCTCTTTGCGGACCGATAATAACCATTCTGCTTTCGCACGTGTCAACATGGTAAGTGCTGTTTTCAAAGTCTATTTCAGCAACAGCCGAAATAAATTGAAAATGGGTGCTGCCAGGAACACTCCGGATATAATTGTGCGGTATAAAATCTCCAAACACAATTTCTGCTTCTCCTTTTTCCCGGCTGATGTTTACGGTATAGGGAACGTAGACCTTTGCTTCGGTATGTTTATTAAATTCAAAATGAAGCAGAAACCCCAAATCTCCACCGGCTATTTTGCGGCTACCCCTGGCATGACCCCGATCACTCCTGATTACCTTCATGAACTCCGGGATTAACCTGAGATGCAATAGCCGGGCGGGTATTTTCTGCAGGAGCGGATTAAAAGCACTTCTGAAAAGTCCACTGGCTCTGCTTGCGGTTCCGAAATCGCTTGCATTTTCTCTTGTTTTTCCAAATGCCGGATCACTTAAAACCCGGTCCCTGTTTAGCTTGCTCTTTTTCCTTGCCAGGTAACCGTTTCGCGAATCATAGTAATAGGAAATACCTCCGAGGGAACCTGTCAGCCGTATGTCACCTGTTTGTCGGGCCATGGCGGATTTTTTATGAGAAAAGTTACACTGAAAAAAATGAAAATGCAATTTAAAATTTACTTATCTTCGTCATATAGTTCTTCCCCCAAGCAGGCAATTCACCAAAAAACCTGCAATTATCCGCGCAAAATCGGATAAAGCATACATAAAGCCACCATAAAGCATATATAGAGGCACCATAAAGCATACATGAAACCAGTATAAAGCCATCATAAAGGCAATATACTCCCGGTATAAGCCATCCGTTCTGTATGAATACAAGAAGTATTCTATTTGCACACGTTGCTCCTGGTTTTTTCTCCCTCTTCGATCCTTTTCAAGTGGCAAAACAACAGCTCTCCTGTTTTTTCGTCACGAAGATGCATACCGTTTCCTTCGCAATAACGGTATAAATTACAATCGGCGCATATGCCCGTCTTCGTCCACGTTCTATTCCGGAAAATCTGATACCGGTTTTCCCAAACCTCGGCCAGGTTATCCCGATAAATATTTCCCTGGATGAAGTTATTGCGCAGATCAGGGCAGACCGATATGGATCCGTCGGCCAGAACGGAGGCGACATTGATGCCGGCCCGGCAAAAGAAAAAACTGTCCCGGACTTCTCCTTCATGGTTGCCCAGGAATCCTTCACATCCGTAGCTCAGGGCAATCTTTTTCTCTTTCCGGGTGTGTTTAATAAATTCGAAAAGGTTGCTGAACTGTTCAGGGCTAAGCTGCAGTTCCGGCAATTGAGCCGCACGTCCGATAGGAAAAATCGTGAAAATCCTCCAGTTTTTTATTCCGGCGCCGATCAATAAATCGCGCAACCGGCCGAGTTCGCCGAAGTTTCGTCGATGAACGCAGGTCACAACGTCGTATTTGATCCCGCTGGTTTTTGTCAGCAAACCAATAGCAAAAAAACCTTAGCTTCAGTTTTTGCATAATTATTGGTTTTTTATGTAAAGATAAAAAACCACAGCAAAGGTTGCGTCAGAACGTGATCATTTTGATAAAATGTTCAGTTCTTTTTTTGATGGGTTGCGTGCTGGCCTGC
>JBDKTZ010000523.1:0-2490 GCA_039679975.1 Prolixibacteraceae bacterium | reverse complement strand
AATACAGTTTATTGATCTTGGGATCATCCAGTCCGCCTTCAAGCAAGGTCAGAATGTACCCCTGAATGTTGAAAATGGGTGTTTTCAACTCGTGCGATACATTTCCCACAAATTCCTTACGATATCGTTCCAGGTCTTTAAGCCGGGTAATTTCCTGAGCCTGATTTTTCGCCCATTCTTCTACCTCCTTACGAACATCGCCAATAATATCGCCATTTTGATTCCCCGCATTGTTTGACGTTCCTGAAGCCGGTTTATCCCTGATAACTTTATAGATGGGCTCTATTTTGTCATTGATATATTTTCTCAGGATATAAACTGCAATAGAATATTGTACCGCAAAAAAAACACCCGTCAACACAATCGTCACGTAAAAAAAATTGCCTGCAATGCTCATGATATAGATAAATATAAGACTTAAGACAGTAATTATCAGAGCAATGTAAAAGGCAAGCCGCCGTATGGGATAAGTCTTCATGCAATCATATTTGAAAGATAAAAATAAAACAAAAATGTGTTTTAAAATTTTAAAATCATAGAAAGCGCTTTAAGAATAATCTTTATTTTTATCCTTTGATCATTAACCATGTCTAATATCAGCTTAACTTATGAACACATAGAGATCGAACGCCGGTTTCAAGACGGAATACTTCTAAAACATGATAATTGCTTCTAATTTTGCAGGTGTTATATAATCTTAGATATGGAACAATACTACCTGATTCTTATTGTAGTTTTGTTTGCTCTGGCCGTTTCCGATCTGGTGGTGGGAGTAAGTAATGATGCCGTTAATTTCCTGAACTCCGCAATCGGATCAAAGGCTGCTTCGAAATGGCTGATTTTCACAGTCGCCAGTATTGGTATTCTGATCGGAGCCACGTTTTCGAGCGGCATGATGGAAGTGGCCCGAAAGGGGATTTTCAACCCCGATATGTTTGTTTTTTCAGAGGTGATGATCATCTTTCTCTCCGTTGTCATCACGGATGTGATCCTTCTTGATCTCTTCAATACCCTCGGACTGCCCACATCGACTACTGTTTCGATGGTTTTTGAATTGCTTGGCGCCTCAGTTGCAGCATCAGCAATTAAAATTCTGCATTCCGGGAGCAGTTTATTTACAATTCCTGATTTCATCAACACTGAAAAGGCTCTCGCCATTATATCAGGTATATTCCTTTCAGTAGCCATTGCTTTTGTTGTTGGTTCGGTTGTTCAATACATCGCCAGAATCATTTTTTCATTCCGGATCAATAAAACTCTTCCACTATACGGAGCTCTGTTTGGAGGGCTGTCTATTGCTGCCATGACCCATTTCTTGATTATCAAAGGATTAAAAGGCTCTAGTTTTATTTCGAAAGAACAGCTGACGTTTATGACGGATCATATTTTTGCCATCCTGATGATCAGTTTTATTGGTTGGACCGTCATTTTACAACTCCTATATTGGTCCTTCAAAATTAATATTCCCAAAATAATCGTTTTGATTGGGACATTTGGCCTGGCCATGGCATTTGCGGGTAATGATCTGGTTAATTTTATTGGCGTCACAGTTGCAGGATTTCAATCTTACCATATTTGGCTCGGTAACGGTGCCGATGCACCTGATCAGTTTTATATGGGGACGTTAAAGGGTAATCTTGCCACACCTGAGTATATGCTGGTCATCGCCGGACTGATCATGGTTATTACCCTGATCACTTCGCGCAAAGCCCGAAACGTGATCGCGACCACCGTTGATCTGTCCAGACAAACCGAAGGAGATGAACGTTTCGGATCCTCAAAGGTTTCCCGGATGATTGTCCGACATACGATTTTTATAAACAAACAGATCAGGCGAATATTACCCGACAAGCTTTTAAAGCAAATCGATTCCCGTTTTGAAAGCCTGCCCGAGACACCACGGAAAAAAGGTGAAGTTAAAGCATCGTTCGATACCGTCAGAGCTGCTGTGAACCTCATGGTTGCCAGTATTCTGATCTCGTGGGGGACTTCCATGAAATTGCCGTTATCCACAACCTATGTTACTTTTATGGTCGCCATGGGGAGTTCACTGTCTGACCGCGCCTGGGGCCGTGACAGCGCAGTTTACCGTATTTCAGGAGTTTTTACAGTGATTGGAGGCTGGTTTATTACGGCTTTTGTTGCTTTCTCTCTTGCCGCAATCATTTGCGGGATCATCTCACTTAGCGGTACCTTTATGGTATTTATCTTTATTGCCCTTGATATCTTCCTGATCGTTAAAACACAAATTGCTTTCAGGAAAAAAACTGAAGCCAGGAAAACAGAAGAAGAAGAAGGCATTACTGAAACTGACGAAACAGATAAAGTCATAGAGAAAATAAAAAAACAAGTTATCAACGCGATAGGAACCGTTAATAAAATATTTTTCCATAGCATTGAAAGTTTTCTGGAAGAAAACCGAGGCGACTTAAAGGAAGCGATCGAACTCGAAGATACGTTTAACCGGAGAACAAAAAAAATGAAAAGCAA
>JBDKTZ010000209.1:0-26887 GCA_039679975.1 Prolixibacteraceae bacterium | reverse complement strand
GGGCAGCAGACTTCTGCCGAAGTGAAAAATATGCTGGAGGACCTGCACGCTGCCGATATCGCTGAAATCATGCAGGAACTCACTATGGATGAGGCACAATACCTTTACCTTCAGCTGGATGGCGAATTGGCATCGGATGTGTTGGTTGAAATCCCTGAAGATGACAGGAACCGGTTCCTGAAAATCCTTTCTCCTGACGTTATTGCCAGCCAGTTCATCGAGTACATGGATTCGGATGATGCGGCCGATGTGATCGGAGACCTGGACGAAGAGATGAAGGAAGCTGTACTCCGGGAGATCGGGGATAAAGAGCAAGCAGGTGATATTGCCGACCTTCTTGGATATGACGAAGATACTGCGGGTGGTCTGATGGCAAAAGAATTAGTCAAAGTCAATGAGAATTGGTCGGTACAGACCTGTTTAAAAGAGATCTCAATACAGGCAGAGGAAATTGATGAGATTTATTATGTGTATGTGGTAGACGATGATAATATTTTGAAAGGCATCCTGTCGTTGTCAAAGCTGATTCAAAAGCCTACCCATACCAAAGTAATTGATATGATTACCGAAGAAGTGCACTCGGCGAGAACAGACACCAGTCAGGAAGAAGTAGCCCAGATCATGGAAAAATATGATATGGTGGCCTTACCTGTTGTCGATCACATGGGACGGCTGAAAGGCCGTATTACTATCGACGACGTGGTTGATGTGATCAGAGAAGAGGCGGGAAGGGATTATCAGATGGTATCAGGTATTACAGGTGATGTGGAACCGGGTGATAAAATCTGGCAGCAAACCAGGGCCCGGGTACCATGGCTGGTTATTGGTACCGTAGGAGGTCTGATTGGTGCCCGGGTACTGGGGGCGAATGCCGGAACAATCAGCCAGATCCCGGCAATGGCCTTCTTTATTCCACTTATTGCTGCTACTGCCGGAAATGTGGGAGTACAGTCTTCTTCTATCGTCGTACAAAATATCGCAAGCGGATCGAGAAGTTTTGACTCTATCTGGGAGAAATTATTGAAAGAACTGGCTGTGGGAATTGTGACAGCCTTGTTTTTTTCGCTCATTATCTTTGTTTATAATTATTTGTTCAGTAATAATATTCAGCTTACTATGGCCGTTAGCTGTACATTGTTTGTCGTTATCATTTTCGCGTCTATGTCAGGAACAATCATCCCCTTGCTGCTCAATAGTATGAAAATCGATCCGGCACTTGCCACCGGGCCGTTTATTACAACAACCAATGATATTCTTGGATTGTTATTATATATGCTTGTAGCAAGAGCATTCCTTGGGATAGTCTGACAAATGAGACAGCAAATCCTTATTGGACGTCAGGACGTCGCCGATTTTCCGGAATTGAAGCTGGAAAAAGTTGAAGTTAAAATTGATACCGGAGCGTATACTTCCAGCTTTCATTGTCACACAATTCATGTAGTGAGTAATGACGGGAAAGATGAATTGCATTGCTTCTTTTTGGATCCGGAACATGAACGATATAATAACAGGGAATGTATCTTCAATCAGTTTTCGTTGAAAAAGGTCCGAAGTTCAAACGGACTCCTGGAAGAACGTTATAGTGTGGAAACGACCATTCGGCTTTTTGAAAAGATCATACCTTTGGAATTAACATTGACAGAAAGAGGAAATATGCGGTTTCCTGTATTGCTGGGACGTAAATTTTTGTCAGGAAGGTTTGTCGTTGACAGTTCCAGGAAAAATCTTTCGGACAGAGGTATCGTCAGTACCTTTACAGTGAGGAAACGAAGAAAAGAACATGATGCCAAATAAATACAGGTACATACAAAATCTTTTAAGCAGGTTTTCAGGCGATCAGAGCCTCCGGAATCCTGAAGCCATTTAGCCATTTTACAATTTATTCATTAATCATTTAGCCATTGAAAATAGTTATTTTATCCCGTAATCCTCACTTGTATTCGACAAAACGTTTGGTTGAGGCCGGCGAAAAAAAAGGTCATGAAATGCTGGTAATTGACCACTCAAAATGTGATCTGGTCATCGAAAAGAAGAATCCGGCAATTTTTTATAAAGGGAATAAACTGGAACATGTTGATGCGGTCATTCCCCGTATTGGAGCGTCTGTTACCTTTTACGGGACAGCAGTTGTCAGACAGTTTGAAATGATGAAAGTTTTTACAGCAATAGAATCACAGGCTCTTGTACGCTCACGAGATAAGCTGAGAAGCTTACAGATTCTTAGCCGGGCGGGGCTTGGACTCCCGAAAACGGTCTTTTCCAACTATTCCCGGAATGTAAAAGACATCATCAGAAACGCCGGAGGAGCACCCGTAGTGATCAAGTTACTGGAAGGTACACAAGGGCTGGGAGTCGTGCTGGCAGAAACCGACAGCGCCGCCGAGTCGGTTATCGAAGCATTTAATGGTCTGAAGGCTCGTGTGATTGTCCAGGAGTATGTCTCGGAGTCGAAAGGGTCTGACATCCGCGCTTTCGTCGTTGACGGCGTTGTGGTTGGAGCGATGAAACGACAGGGAAAGCCTGGCGAATTCCGCTCTAACCTGCATCGCGGAGGCACGGCAAGTATTATTGAACTTTCCGAAGATCAGGAGAATGCCGCGCTAAAGGCTGCCCGGGTAATGGGACTGGGAATAGCAGGAGTGGATATGCTGCAATCGAAACACGGACCGCTTATCCTTGAGGTCAATTCCTCTCCCGGACTGGAAGGTATTGAAGCAGCTACGGGCAGGGATATCGCAAACAGTATCATTCGTTATGTGGAACGAAATATATAAGATATGCGGACAAACAGATCGTTGATTTTGATGGGGACACCTATCCTTCCGGGAGAGAAAACAGTTCTCAATCTCGATATTGCGCGTCTTCACACGCATAGCAAAATAGAGATCCCGGTGATCATAGAACGGGCCAAAGACGATGGGCCTGTATTGCTTCTTTTGGGTGGAATCCATGGCAATGAAGTAAACGGGATTGAAATTATAAGAAGTCTGATCGCAGGGAAATTAAACAAACCGAAAGCAGGAACCGTCATTTGTATTCCTGTATTTAATGTACTTGGTTTCCTCAACCAGGAGCGTGAATTTCCGGATGGTAAAGACTTAAACAGGGTGTTTCCGGGAGCAAAAGAAGGATCGCTTGCCAGTATCTTCGCGTATTACCTGATGAAGAAGATTCTTCCGCATGTCGATTATTGCGTTGATTTTCACACCGGGGGAGGCTTTCGTTTTAACAGTTCGCAAATCCGGATCAGCAGGGGAAGGCCGGAGCTTCTGGAGTTGGCAAAAGCGTTCAGCCCGCGTTTTATCGTGTATGCACCCGATAAGGAAAGGTCGTTCAGGGAAGTCGCAACAAAGTCGGGTAAGCAAATACTCTTGTTTGAAGGGGGTAAATCGACCGATATTCATAACCGGATCACCCAACGGGGGACTTACGGTATCCTTAAGCTGATGCATCATCTTGGGATGCGCGATTTTTCGAAAGAACTTGCCGCCTACTCCTACCATGAGCCTATTATTATTGAACGGTCGGTATGGGTCAGATCCAGACACAGCGGACTTTTCCGGTTTTATGTCAAGGACGGGGCGAAGGTTGAAAAAGGAGATGTCATTGGAAGTATTTCCGATCCCTATGGTAATTTTGAGCATAAAGTACATATTCCCACCAGCGGGTATATTATTGGAATGAACCACGCTCCCGTTGTTTACCGCGGTGACGCTCTCATTCATATGGGGAAACCAGTGGATAATTTATGAAGACGCTGTCGCCGGACCATATCGCCAGGTTGCTGAAATCAGCGTTGCCGGGGAAAGAATCTCATTTGAAGATGATGCCGCCTGGGCGGGAATTAGTTGTAAATCATCATGATATTGATCTTGTCCGGTACAGTAGTGTACTCCTGCTCCTGCTGCCCGCAGACGGACAGATCTACACTTGTCTCATAAAAAGGAACGCTTCCATGAGGCATCATCCCGGGCAAATCAGTTTACCGGGTGGTAAGATCGAAGACGGAGAAAGCCCTGAAATTACTGCCTTGAGGGAGGCTCAGGAGGAAATTGGAATTTCACCTCTTGACGTGCAACTGCTTGGACGATTATCGGAACTGTATGTTTCTGTCAGCCGGTATACGATATTTCCGTATGTCGGGTGGATGAATTATAAACCTAACTTCATTTTGAACGAAGCGGAAGCGGAAAAGTTATTGCTTCTTCCCGTGCAACAATTCCGGAAAAAGCTGGAGATCAGTCAGGCACTGATGAGAACCTCCCTGGGAGTAATGAAAGTTCCCTGCTATTTATTCGAGGAAGAAATCATTTGGGGTGCAACGGCCATGATCCTGACCGAGTTCTTTGATCTGATCGGAGAGTCCGGTGCTTTTATTTCTCAATGACATTGCAATAATGATGATAGGTATCCAAAATTTTATTCACAAAAAGGTAGGATTCTTCACCTCGACAATAGCCATATCTCACTACAGGGTCCCTGTAATATTTTGCAACTGACTTTTTTCTTAGAAAATAGTCTACATTATCATTCCAAACAATGGGGATACGGTCATATTTTTCTGCTAAACGCTGGGCATCCTGAACATGACCCAATCCCACATTATAAGCTGCCAGCGTAAATTTAATCCGTTCGGACGAATCGGGTACCTCTTCCTTAAAATGATCGTCAAGCCATTTTAAAAGGTTGATACCCACTTGAATATTCCCTTTTGGACTTTTATAGTCTTCTATTTTAAATAACTCGGCCGATTCAGGCAATACCTGCATTAATCCATACGCGCCCGTCCAGGATTCTGCAGTGTCAACGAAATTTGATTCCTGACGGATTAACGCGGCCACTAAACGCCAGTCCATTCCTTCTCCCCGGCAAACGTTCCTGATTATTTCATCATAAGGGGTTAATTTTCCTTTGGTATAGGAATAATAGTCGCTGTTAAAACGAACACCTGAACGCGGCGATTCAAAATATTTTTGATAAAGGATGTGATAAGTGCGGCTATTCCTGAAATTGATGATCCAGTTATTCAGGTAACTCAACCATTCAGGCGAATCGGCCCTGACAGCCCAGGCAATATTCTGAGGAAAACTCACGGGGGTTTCCACATCCAGATCCGGATAATAAATCTGATTGACTTTGGCCATGTTTTCATCGCATACCGTATAGTCGATCTCTCCTTTTGCAACCATTGCAATTAATTGTTCCATGCCGTAGATACTATCCTGCACGATATCAATTTCCTCGCCGATCTCTTCCGAAAGATTGATCATCCGGTTATAGTAGACCGAGTTTTTCAGCACATAAACCTTTTTCCCCGCCAGATCGAGCTGGTTTCTGATCAGGGAATCTTCCAGCGCGTTTGTGGTTAACAACTGCCAGTTTTTGGGCTTGCGTTGAACCAGGACCTGCCTGGATTGTTCCAGCGGCTCCGTATAAGACACGTTTTGATTCCGGTTCCTGGTGATGATCAGATTTTTAGCAATCAGATCATATTTCTTCCCGATCAGTTCGTTAAATGATTCTTCCTGATTATTATTGACCGATAGTTCCAGCTTGACCTGCATATCATTGGCCAGGTGCTGCAGGATTTCGTATTTGAACCCCATGGGAATTCCCTGATAAATAAAATAGTTTGTCGAATTGTAATCGACAACTGCTTTTAATTTACCTGATTTCAGGATACGGGTAAGTTCTGTCTCGGTACTTTTATTGTTCTTTTCGGAATTCGTATTAAGTCTGCCGGAACAATACCACAAAATGAATCCGACCACAACAGGAATAAAAAGAATATATCTGATTTTTCTTCTCATCAAAACTTAACAGGCTTTGTCTAGTCATAGAACGACCAGGCAATTCCAAGACGAAATGTTCGTCTGTACAACGGATAATCAGGTGCTGACCAAAAGTCACCGGGCAAAAATCCGCTGCCGGCATTTTTCAACTGGAAAAATGCACGGGTACGCTTCAGCTTTAAATTCGCATGCAAATCAATGACCGGATAATTTCCGATTTTCTGTTCATCCTGCCAGTGATATCTGCCGGTTGCCGGTTCGTAAGCATCAGCGAAGAATTCGGTATTATACCTGACATCAAAACCAAGAATAGCATGCATGACCTTTGAAATGACGGTTTTATAGCTTAAACTAAGGTACCCCGTAAAAGCAGGCAGGTGCAGGTAATCGGCCTGCGTGCTTTTTTGCCAAAGCAATTGGGTCCGTATCAGCCAATGCGGTGAAATAAAATCCTTGTTTGCATAGGCCCCGAGTACAAGCATTTCTTTACTCCCCTGCCGCGGAATGGCAACCGAATCATTATAGATATAGTTACTGATTAGCGCGTAATTCATTCCCAGGGTAAAATTATACTCCTGCGAATGAACTTTAGACCGGATAATCATTTCATTGATATTATTGAACTGATTGTTCCATGCATAATGATTCGAGCGGTAGTTCTTTATGAGAGGGTCCGGGACAAGGGTATTTAATTCTCCCGCCACATAGAGGCTCGTAGTATCTTTCCCGATTTTAAGAGGTTTGTATATGTACGCGTTTAACTCAGTCTGACCTGACCGGAACCCGGTTAAATAAATTTTCCCTTCTGCATTCCACTTCCAGAATTCCCCTTCTGTTCTTGAAATCGCTCCGCCCACATATAAATTATAGAAATTCTCTTTCTGTAAGATATAACTTTCCTTTTCCGGCATTTCTATGTTAATTGCATCATAAGCGATAAATGCCCGTTTACTGAAAGTGAATTTGCGACCCGGCGCCTCATAAAATTTTAGTTGAAAAGAATTCGTGAGACGATTATATGAAATTGTGTCGCTTGTGGAATCGGCATCGTAATAAAAATTCGGATAAAAGTCTGTCGCAGCCTGAGTATCTGAATAGAGGCGTTTGTTACCTGAATATTCTATCTGATGAATAATTCCTGTGATGGGACGGAAAAATTCGTAAGACTTGTCTTTTTCCGTTTTAGCTTCTTCCGTTTTTCCGAGTTTGTATTCGTTGGTTAGGGATACTGTGTTGTTTTGAAGCTTTGAATAGGCAGCCGCCAGGTTAATCAGATACGTTTCGGTCTCCTTATATTCATTCAGATCCTGCCCGGGCTGTAGTCCTCCGTTCTCCTGTCCTTCATGCCTGTTAAAAAGTACATTGAAATGTGAATTGAACCGGTCCGAGATATAAGTGGTAAGTAAACCGATCGTGTGAAATTTTGTTTCCTGACGCTGATATTGCCCGGTCGATTTAGCCTGATCGTATAAAAAGGCAAAATTAAATTTGCTGTTTGCATTTTGACTGTGGAAGACGTTAAAACGGCTTTCACTGCGGACATTTTTATTTTCACTTTGACTATAGTCCAGCAGCGTATACGGAGTGGTGGTATTAAAATAACGGACGGTCCCCGAAAATTTAGCATACGCATCAAAGGCCTGATACAGGTAAAAATCCGAATGAGGATCCCTGTTGAAGAAATCGTTTGAGAGATATGCCCCTCCAAGATTTCCGGTGTACGTGTTGCTGAAACTTCGTTGAACAGCAGGATCATAAACCTGAAAAAAATTGAGAGAAGTATCCAATTCAGATTCCTCCATGTTGGCTCCGAAATCGGTTAATTGCCAGGTCCGGATAATTGAAGGAACCTGCTTTTTCTTGGGTTCGTCCTGAGATAATGAATCCTTCCGGTTCTCCTGCGTATCCTGAAAGGAACCATAGTTCCCGGGAGAAACATCAAATTGCGCCAGCCCCGTGAGTATTCCGGCAAAAAGAAATAATATGGTTATATTCAGTTTTCGGATCATGCGAGGCAAATATAGTTAAAACTAGCGGGCGCACTGAATTTTAAATATTAAAAATCTTTAACAAAGTCTTTGGTTTGATAAGATAGTTCATTCCTGTTTATTTACAGCACTCTGCAAGGAACAGTTATACTCACGGGAAGTTCGGTTTTAGCTGTAAAACTGTGGGTTTTTATCTACAACTTTGAACATTTATCCACAATACCTGCCTGAAGAATGGCTGTGACAGACATTCTTACTTGCTGTTTTATATGTCTGTATGTAAATGAGATATGTCTGGCTCCTTTTGGCGGTAAGACGCACAGGTTGCCGAAAGAATGGTATTTGTGCAGGGTGATATATGGTCTATTGTTTAATGGCCATAAAAATTTAACCGGAAAAACATGAAATTGAAAAGTAAATTACCAGCGTCTCTCGAAACTTTTTTTTCAGAAGTCGGAGATATTCTGATGTTTACAGGGCAAGTGATCTGGCAATTTTTTACGTCCCCCTTTGAATATAAGGAGTTAGTCAGACAGGGATACTACATTGGGAATAAGACTTTACCACTGATTTCCGTTACCGCTTTTATCATGGGCCTGGTATTGACTTTACAGTCGCGTCCTGTGCTGGTTGAATTTGGAGCGCAATCATTGCTGCCCGGGATGATCTCTGTCTCCATCGTTCGGGAAATAGGACCGGTGATCACGGCGTTACTTTGTGCGGGAAAAGTGAGCTCAGGGATCGGAGCGGAACTGGGCGCCATGAAGGTTACGGAGCAATTGGATGCGATGGAAGTATCGGGAGTGAAACCCTTGAATTATGTTGTAGCGACCAGGGTGCTGGCTTCTACCATGCTGATCCCCGTACTGGTTATCATTGCTGATGCAATTGGCATGCTGGGTTCCTTTTTTGCTGTCACAATGAGCGAAAAGGTTTCTTTGACCCTTTTTTTGTCGCAGGCCTTTGATACACTGAACTTTTCGGACTTGATCCCGGCAACGGTCAAGTCATTTTTTTTCGGTTTTTTTATTGGGCTGATAGGATGTTATAAGGGGTATAATACACAGCGGGGGACCGAATCGGTAGGCCTTGCTGCGAATTCGGCAGTGGTCACTGCGTCGCTCGTCATTTTTATTATTGACCTCCTCGCGGTACAACTCACACAATTAACAGACAGATTATAACAGGATTCCTATGGAGAAAGTGATCGAAGTCAAACATCTGAAAAAGTCGTTCGGGAAAAACGAAGTTTTGACCGATATCAGTATGGTGCTTCACCGGGGAGAAAATCTGGCTGTGCTGGGCAAATCGGGAACGGGCAAATCGGTTATGATCAAATGTATTGTCCGGTTAATTGAGGCCGACGGAGGAGAGATATGGGTGAATGGGCAAAACATTTCGGAACTGGATATTGATGCACTCAATGAAATGCGAAAAAAGGTTGGTTATTTATTTCAGGGCGGGGCATTATACGATTCAATGACGGTGAGGGAGAATCTGGAGTTTCCGGTGAGGCGAACTCAGGTGTTCAAAAATAAAGCGGAAGTGAAAGACATGGTGGAAGAGGCCCTGGATAACGTGGGTTTACTTGACGCGATCAATAAAATGCCTTCGGAATTATCCGGCGGTATGAAAAAACGGGTAGGACTGGCAAGAACACTCATTCTGAAACCGGAAATCATTTTATACGATGAACCTACTACCGGGTTGGATCCTGTTACTGCCGGTGAGATCAGCGAGTTGATCGTCCATGTCCGGGAAAAATACAATACGTCTTCGATCATCATTACCCATGATATGAAATGTGCCCGGATGACTGCCGACAGACTGAAGTTAATGGCCGACGGCAAGTTTTATACAGAAGGTACCTTTCATGAATTAAGCGAAAGCGAGAACAACGACGTCAGAGCATATTTTACTTAAACCTGCAACGTATGAAACGAGCCATGCATCTCAAAGTAATGACGCGGGATACGCATGTTGTAATTAATAAAATTGTAAAAATAAAGGTATATGAAACCATCGAAAAGTCGCCAGTTAAAACTTGGACTGCTTGTTTCAACAGCTGTCCTGCTTTTTATCCTGGCTGTTTATTACCTTGGAAGTAAACAAAATCTTTTTTCGTCTTCAATAACTGTGAATAGTTATTTCTATGATGTAAAAGGACTTACCGAAGGGAATAAAGTCCGCTTCGGCGGAATTGATGTGGGAACGGTATCAGAAGTTGAAATTGTATCTGATTCGTCCATACAGGTGCATTTTACTATTGATGATGATGTCCGGAAATTCATAAAGAAGGATTCTAAGGTGGAAATCGGGCAGGAAGGTATTATGGGTAACAAGATCATTCAAATCAATTCCGGATCTGTAACTGCAGAAAGTGTGGGTGAAAATGATGAGCTTGAATCGAGAAGAGCAATTGATTTTGAAGGAATACTGGAGGAAGCGCATGGCATCATATCGGAGGGTCACCTGTTTGCAAGGAACTTGAAAGAGATGAGTGAAAAAATGAATAAAGGAAATGGTGATCTCGCCAGGCTTTTAAATGACAGTTCAATAGCTGTCAGCCTGAATCAGACAGGAGAGCAGTTATTGGCGATCACTAAAAACGTGAATTCAATTACACGCAAGGTTGATGAAGGGGAAGGTGATCTGGGACGATTGTTGAACGATACGGTCATTGCTCATCGTGCTGCCCGGACGTTTGGAAACCTCGAACTCATCTCAACCCGTCTGGATACTTTCACGAATGAACTTTTGATTTTTAGCAGGGAGATTAACAACGGGAATGGCCTTCTGCGGCGTTTGGCATACGACACAATCATGGCGGCCAATGTGGATACCGGGATTGTGCTGATCAACCAGGGTGTGGAAGAAATGACTGCTACGGCACAGGCTGTTCGGAGAAGCTGGATTTTAAGGCTTTTTGGAACGAATAGGAAGCAGGGCGTTCAAGCTGCAGGAAAGGAAAAATAAATGTGGCATGCGGAAGTCTACACGTGTGGAATGAATTCTACTATATGGATCGACATGCGATGTTTTTATTTCGCTAAATGGTTGTCAGATAGTTTGAAGCTTCGTCACGATTTTTTTGGAATGATTTTTCGGTAGTAAAAGCAGGAAGAGAAACTTAAAAAGATAATTATGAAGAGTCTTAGAAAACGCATTGATAATCTGAATTTTTACCTGAATTCGAAAGGTACGACGCCCGGGGGAGAATTAACGATCCGGGGAGGAAAGGACCGAATGATGTCTCAAAGCATGACGCATACCCTGGATAAAACCAGGAATAAGCGAACGTCAGATAAGATAAGAACAAATATTAAATTCCCGTAAAACAAGCCAGTATGGAAACCAAAGAAAAAGCTTTTATACGATTAGGATACAGCGTGAAAGATACGGACGAGATTGTAAATAATATGAATGTGCTGATTGCCAGCTATCACGTTCATTATCAGAAATTGCGTAACTTTCACTGGAATGTGACAGGCCGGGATTTCTTCGACTTGCATGAAAAATTTGAAGAACTGTATAATTTTGCAAAGACAAATATTGACGATTTGGCTGAACGGATCCGGGTTTTTGGCGCCCGTCCCATGGCGACACTATCCGAGTACCTTGCCGCATCACGGGTTACAGAGCCGGTTGGACTGATTGGTGCAGCGGAAATGGTTGACCAGGTGTTGGCTGATTTTGAAATCCTGTTGTCTCAAATGATGAACGTACTCGAAACGGCCAATGAACTGGGAGATGTCTCCACAATTGACCTGGTGAACGGTATGGTCAAAAGAACAGAAAAGTATTACTGGATGCTGACTGCGTGGCTTGAAGAACGGTAGCCGGGCGAGCATATAATCCATAAAAAAGGAGGACTTCGGTCCTCCTTTTTTTATTAAAGTTATTAACTGTGGGTTGTTAATTAATGTCGGTCGTATAAAATTTTTAAGCATTTCTGGAATGTTTATATTTGTGTCAAATTGCAAGAGGTATGACTTCGAATTATGATGAGGGCTCAATCAAGACCCTTGACTGGCAGGAACATATCCGGAAGCGTCCGGGTATGTACATTGGCAAGCTGGGAGATGGATCAGCCAGTGACGACGGGATTTATGTCTTATTAAAGGAAGTAATGGATAATTCGGTCGATGAATTCATGATGGGCTTTGGAAAAAAAATAGATGTGGTAGTTTCCAATGAGCTGGTCAGTGTCCGTGACTATGGGCGTGGAATTCCCCTCGGAAAATTAAAGGATGCGGCATCTAAAATGAACACTGGTGCCAAATATGATTCTGAAGTATTTAAAAAATCGGTTGGTTTAAACGGGGTAGGTATCAAAGCCGTTAACGCACTTTCGTCCACGTTTCAAATTAAGGCATTCCGTGACGGTATGGTCAAGCAGATCACGTTCTCAGGAGGAGAAGTTGTCGACGAAATGGAAATCATGCCATCGGATGAATCGAATGGAACTGCTGTGAGCTTTGTTCCGGATGCCGAAATTTTTAAGACTTACCGCTTCCGGAATGAATATATCGAGAACATGATGAAGAATTATTCATTCCTGAATGCAGGGCTGGTCATTAACTTCAACGGAGAAAGATTTCAATCAAAAAACGGACTGAAAGATCTGCTTGAGGAAAACCTGGATGCTGAACCACTCTATCCGGTAATCCATCTGAAAGGAGAAGATATCGAAGTGTCACTTACGCATGGAAATCAGTATGGTGAAGATTATTATTCGTTTGTAAACGGTCAGCATACCACTCAGGGAGGAACGCATCTGATGGCCTTCCGCGAAGCCATTGTTAAGACAATCAGGGACTATTACAAAAAGGACTTTGATCCTTCCGATATCAGGGCTTCGATTGTAGCGGCCATCAGCATTAAGGTGGAAGAGCCGGTATTCGAATCGCAGACGAAAACAAAGCTCGGGTCGAAAGACATTGGTCCGAACGGACCATCAGTCAGGAATCATGTCGCCAACTTTGTTCAGAAGGAACTGGATAACTATCTGCATAAAAACCAGGATGTCGCTGAAGTTCTTTTAAGAAGGATTCAGGAATCGGAACGGGAACGTAAAGCTATCTCAGGCATCAAAAAGCTGGCTAAGCAGCGGTCAAAAAAGTCAAATCTACATAATAAAAAATTACGTGATTGCCGTGTCCATTATGACGGTACATCCGATAATAAAGAAGAATCGTGTATCTTCATAACGGAAGGCGACTCGGCAAGCGGTTCCATCACCAAATCAAGGAATGTGAATACACAGGCGGTGTTCAGTCTTCGGGGAAAGCCATTGAACTCTTATGGACTTACCAAGAAAGTAGTGTACGAGAATGAGGAATTTAACCTGTTGCAGGCTGCACTGAACATCGAAGAAAGCATGGATGACCTTCGTTACAACAAAGTGATCATCGCTACCGATGCTGATGTCGATGGTATGCACATCCGCTTGCTGCTGATTACTTTTTTTCTTCAGTTTTTTCCGGAACTGATCAAAAAGGGACATTTGTATATTCTGCAAACGCCGTTGTTTCGTGTGAGAAATAAGAAGAAGACATTTTATTGTTATTCGGAAGAAGAACGCCTGTCGGCGATTAATGAAATTGGACGTGGAGCGGAGATTACCCGTTTTAAAGGATTGGGAGAAATTTCACCGGATGAATTTAAAAATTTTATTGGGCCGGATATCCGGCTGGAGCCGGTGATGTTGAAAAAGCATGAATCGGTTTCGCAGATGCTCGAATTTTATATGGGAAAGAACACGCCTGAACGGCAGGATTTCATCATCGACAACCTGTATATTGAAAAGGATGAAGTATAAATCAGACACAAATCGTTTGATCTTGTCGCCAGGTAACCGTTCAACCGTTTTACCGTTTTACAATTTTACAATATAAGAACCGTGAGCGAAGAGGATATTAAAATCGATCAGGACGGACCGGAAGAGAAAAAAGATGGCGAGATCACCTATCTGCCGGGGATGTATAAGAATTGGTTCCTGGATTACGCGTCGTATGTGATACTGGAACGGGCTGTTCCTTATGTGAACGATGGGCTCAAACCCGTTCAGCGCAGGATCTTGCATGCCATGCGTGAGATGGATGACGGACGATACAACAAAGTGGCCAATATAATTGGCCAGACCATGATGTACCATCCTCATGGCGATGCTTCAATTGGTGATGCGCTGGTTCAGCTGGGTCAAAAGGACCTGCTTATTGATACACAGGGAAACTGGGGAAATATTCTGACAGGCGACAGCGCTGCCGCACCCCGCTATATTGAAGCCCGGTTATCAAAGTTTGCCCTTGACGTGGTTTTTAATCCAAAAACGACGAAGTGGCAGCTTTCGTATGACGGAAGGAACAGGGAACCAATTACACTCCCTGTTAAGTTTCCCTTGCTGCTGGCCCAGGGAGTGGAAGGTATTGCTGTGGGACTGGCCTCTAAAATCCTTCCTCACAATTTTAATGAACTGATTGACGCTTCAGTGTCGCACCTGAAGGGTGAAGAATTTGAACTCTATCCTGATTTTCCTACAGGCGGTGCCATTGATATTTCAAAATACAATGACGGTTTAAGGGGAGGGGTAATTAAGATCCGTGCAAAAATCGAGAAGCAGGATGCAAAAACATTGGTGATTACCGAGCTTCCTTTTGGCAGGACCACGACAACGCTGATTGACTCGATCATCAAGGCAAACGAAAAAAATAAGATCAAAGTCAAGCGCATTGACGATAATACTTCCGACCGGGTAGAGATACTGGTGCACCTGGCTCCGGGAGTTTCCTCTGATAAAACGATTGACGCCTTGTTTGCTTTTACGGATTGTGAAATTTCTGTTTCTCCCAATTCCTGTGTGGTCGAGAATGATAAACCCGTCTTTATGGCGATCAGGGACATTCTGAAAAAGAATACGGGTCAGACGGTTTCCCTGTTGAAACTGGAACTTGAGATCAGAAAAGAAGAACTTCGGGAATCACTGCATTTTGCATCATTGGAGAAGATCTTTATTGAGGAACGGATCTATAAAGACAAAGGTTTTGAGCAATCCGCGAGCATGGACGAGGCTGTGACTCATGTTGATCAACGGCTTGAACCATGGAAACCAAAGCTAATCAGAGAAGTAACCCGGGAAGACATTTTGAAGCTGATGGAGATCAGGATGGCCCGTATTTTGAAATTCAACTCTGATAAGGCAGAAGAGTATATTCAGTCGCTCCATAAAGAAGTAGAACAAATTGAATACAATATTGAGCATATCATTGAATATGCCATTCAATATTATGAGCGCATTAAAACCAAGTACGGGAAAGGAAGAGAACGGAAGACCGAGATCCGGAGCTTCGATAATATTGTTGCTGCAAAAGTCGCCGTCGCTAATGAAAAGCTGTATATTGACAGGGAAGAAGGATTTATGGGAACAGCCCTGAAAAAAGCTGAATATGTGTGTGATTGTTCTGATATGGACGATATCGTTGTTTTCAGAAAAGATGGTACCTATTTCATCACGAAAGTCACGGATAAAGCCTTCATTGGCAAAAATATAGAGTACCTCAATGTTTTCAAAAAGAATGATCACCGCACTGTCTATAATGTGGTTTACCGTGACGGTAAACAAGGGAATTTTTATATGAAACGCTTTGCTGTTACCGGGGTTACGCGCGATAAAGAGTATGACCTGACACGCGGAAAGCCAGGGTCCCGCATCTGGTATTTCAGCGCCAATCCGAATGGAGAAGCCGAAGTACTGCGTGTTACGCTTAAACCCCGGGCCAGGATGAAACGCCTGATGTTTGAAACTGATTTTGGAGAATTGGCCATCAAGGGAAGAGATGCGATGGGGAATATCCTGACTAAGTTTGATATCCATCGTATCGTTCTCAAGGAAAAAGGTATTTCGACGCTCGGAGGAAGGAAGATCTGGTTCGATCCCGATGTACTCCGGCTAAACTCAGATGGCCGCGGAAACTTCCTGGGCGAATTTCAGGGCGACGATCAAATATTGGTAATTTATAAAAGCGGTGAATATCAGTTGTATAACTTTGACCTCTCGAACCATTTTGATCCTGATATTCTTTCGATCGAGAAGTACAGACCAGGGAAGATTGTTTCGGCAGTCTATTACGATGCGGAACAAGCTTATTTTTATGTAAAGCGATTTGAGATTGAGGAAATCTCGGGGAAACGGATCGGGTTTATTGGCGAAAATCCGGAGAATAAACTCAAAAGCGTGACCTGGTTAACTTATCCGCGTCTGGAAATCCGGTTTGGCGGGAAAAACGCGGACCGGGAAGCAGAGATCGTGGAAGTCGCCGATTTTATTGGGATCAAATCCTATAAGGCCAGGGGAAAGCGGTTATCTAACTATGAGGTGGAGAACATTCTGGAGCTTGAACCTGTTGTTCAGGACGAAGATGACATCGCTGAGGCTGATGAGGAGATCAAGGTTGATACGGACGATGTGCCCTTTGAAATAGAAAGACCGTCTGATGACGAGGAGGACGCAAACCAGATGAAGCTGTTTTAAATGAGAATCTATCTGATCGGCTATATGGGGAGTGGAAAGTCAACTTTGGGAAAGGAATTAGCTTCCAGGTTGAGCCTTTCCTTTCTGGACATGGACCAGTTCATTGAAAAGAAGTATTTAAAAGTGGTGCCTGATATTTTCAGGGAAGAAGGCGAAAAGGAGTTCAGGATAAAGGAACAAGCCTGTCTGCTTGAATTTTCTTCTATGGAAAATGTGGTTGTTGCCACTGGAGGAGGAGCTCCTTGTTTCTTTGACAATATGGACATAATGAACCGTACGGGTTGTTGTGTATTTCTGGATGTTGAATCAAAGGAACTGGCTGCCCGACTGATGAAAGCTGATGTTGTACGTCCGCTGATTCAGGCGGAACCGGCAGATGAACTGGTACAGACCATTGAGAGTATGATGAGGAAAAGACGCCCGTACTATGAAAGGGCCCGCTATATTGTTGCGGGCAATTCAATAACGGTCGAAGATGTAATCAACAGGATAGGGGGAAACTGTGGCTAAACTTGAAATTTGTGCATTGGCTTCCGGAAGTAACGGGAATTGCTATTATATTGGAAATGATCAGGAAGCAATCCTGGTCGATGCCGGTCTGTCGGCTCGCCGGTTACAGATTCGTATGCTCGATTGCGGGCTCGATCCTTTTAAAATAAAAGCCATTCTTGTCACGCATGAGCACAGTGATCATTGTTGCGGGATAAGGGTTTTCAGTAAACGGTATGGAGGCATACCGGTTTATCTCACAAAAAAGACTTTTCTGGCACTTCATACCAGACAACGTCCGGAAAAGGTGGTGTGGTTCGATCCTAACGGATCATTCCCGGTTGGCAGTTTTGAGATCTTCCCGTTTGCCAAGCAACATGATGCGGTTGATGCATGCTCGTTCAGAATCAGTTATGACGGCCGGCATGTCGGTGTGCTGACCGACATCGGAGATCCATGCGAATTGGTTAAGCAGCATTTTTCATTGTGCGATGCCGTATTCCTGGAAACCAACTATGATGAGAATATGTTGTGGAACGGATCCTACCCCTATTACCTGAAACAGCGCGTTTCTTCAACCTTTGGGCACCTGTCGAACGAACAGGCTTTTCGTTTGGTGGAATCTTATGCAGGTGAAAGATTAAAGACCATCTTACTGAGCCATCTTTCAGGAGAAAACAACACACCCGAGAAGGCGATTTCTGCTTTCCGGTCTTTGCAGAAAAACTATCAGATTGAAGTGACGTCGCGGCAGGCTCCTACAAAAATATTTTCGGTATAAAAAAAGCCCGAAATATCGGGCTTTGAGAGAACAAACAGTGAAAAATATCTTTAATTGGAGGGGTTGACTTATTGAAAGTTCCAACTCAATTTCGAAATTATTCTACTTTTGTTACGTTCGTTGCAATTGGTCCTTTCTTACCTTGACCAACTTCAAATTCAACGGTCTCGTCGGGTTCCAGACCGGCAAAGGCATTGACTAAACCAGAACGGTGAACAAAAATGTCCTTGTTGTCTTCGGTCAGGATAAATCCGTAACCTTTGGTTCCGTCATACCATTTAACAGTTCCTTTCATGACCAAAAAAATTAATAGCTTGATCTGAAATTGTTGTCCCTGCGGTTGTAACCACCATTGGTGTTACCACCACGGTTACCACCACGGAAGTTACCGCCGCCACCACCAGGTTTGCGGGTGTTGTCTCTCTTTTTCTCGATTGATTCGTTGACAACAATGGTTCTTCCTTCAACTTCGGCGCCGTTTAATTCTTCAATAGCTTTTTTTGCTTCATCAGCATCAGCCATTTCAACGAATCCGAAGCCTTTACTTTTACCTGTGAATTTGTCTGTGATCAGTTTAACAGAAGTTAATTCACCATACTCTTCGAAGATTTCCTTAATGTCGTCTTCAGTAATAGAGTAGTTGAGGTTTCCTACAAAAATGTTCATATAAATAAAAAAATAATAGTGTGAGCGACAAATGTATGGTTATTTTATATTTAAAAAAATACTTTGAGGAAAATAAATGAAGATTTTTCCTTTTTTCTTTTTATTGATTTTCAGTAATTAAGGATTCATCATCTGTTTTCCCTTCTGCAGCATCTTATGTGTGTTGATTAAGCAGGTGGTCGCTGAGCGCCTGCAGGGTTTTCTGTTTTTGGCTCGTCGGTACCAGAACGGAGATATTATACCGGCTTCCTCCATAGGAGATCATCCGGATCGGAATACCTTCCAGTGCTGTAAACACCTTAGCCGCAAAGCCTCTTTCCTCAGCAATGATATCGCCAACAATACAAATAATAGACAGGTCCTTGTCAACCTCAACTTCCCCGTATTCTTTCAGCTCTCTGATAATGTCATCCAGTTTGCCGGTATTGTCGATTGACAGGGAAACGGCAACCTCTGATGTGGAGATCATATCGATTGGAGTCTTGAAGAACTCAAAGATCTCGAAAATGTTTTTCAGAAAGCCATAAGCCATCAACATCCGGTATGATCGGATCTTTATTGCGGTTATACCGTCTTTTGCAGCAACGGCTTTAATGCCGGAGCCACTGGACTCGGAAGTGATCAGCGTTCCGCTGTCGGATGGATTCATCGTATTTTTCAGCCGGACCGGGATATTTTGCAGTTTTGCAGGAAGCACGGTTTGAGGATGCAGTATTTTCGCCCCGAAATAGGCCAGCTCTGCAGCTTCAAAAAATGAGAGCTGTTCAATTTTTTGCGTGTTCGTTACAAAGCGCGGATCGTTGTTGTGAAATCCGTCAATGTCAGTCCATATCTGGATTTCTTCCGCCCCGATGGCTGCGCCAATAAGGGAGGCTGTATAATCTGAACCGCCGCGCTGCAGGTTGTCAATCTCTCCATGGACATTCCTGCAGATGAATCCCTGGGTAATATAATAGGTCACATCACCGGCCTTCTCAAGTACGACTTTTATATTTTCGGTGATCAATTCAAGATTGGCCGCTTTATCCGCATCGATGACCATAAAATCAAGGGCAGGTAATAATTTGGTATTGTACCCGTTCTCTGTCATTAGCTGAGTGAATAGCGCAGTTGATATCAGCTCCCCCTGTGCAACGATTGTCTTCTCTCCCGCTTCTGAAAACTCACCTGAAGTATATGATTTAATGGTGTCAAATATATTCCGGATGATGGCGGTCCCTGCTTTTTGGCTTTCTTCAGTCTTATAAAGCGATTTAACCACGGCCTCATAGGTTTTTTCCAGCTTATTGATATGGACACGGGCACCGTCTTTATTTTTCTTGTAAAGGTAATCTGCAATTTCAACCAACGCATTGGTTGTTCCCGACATGGCAGAAAGAACAACCAGTTTCTTTTCGCCGTCTGCGATGAGTTGCATCACGGCGTACATATTTTCTACACTACCAACGGAGGTTCCTCCAAACTTTAAAACTTTCATTCTTTATCTGTTTAAGTATCAAGTATCAAGTATCAAGACACAAATATACAGGTTGATATTTTGCGCCGTATGGCCTATGTGATCCTGCATTTACACTTTACCGGCAAATATGAAAAATTTTCTCTAAATAATTCATATGTTTTTCCATTTCAATTTAACCAACTACAATCTGCGTATTATGCGTCATTGCCTTGAGACGCTTACCAACGGTATGGAACTCGCCAATAAACATTCACTTCGTTAGATGTTTCTACGCTCAGCAAAGCTCAAGCAAGTTTGACTTTGCATTCGCTTAACCGAAACATCCGGCTTGGGCGTAAGCCGCGACGTTCATGGCTCGTTCATGCTACTGTTTTTAAATTAAAGTTTCGCCGGTCAATTATTTGTTTTAACAGAATGGCGTGTTGTATAATACGTTGACAGTCTCAGAAATTAATGTTTTATTTGTAATAAAAATTCAGAGGTGGATATCCAATCCTTATTTATCAGGATTTATGTGCAGTTAGGGGTGGTTGCACGGATATCCACCTGTTTTTTTGTCATATGGTTAGGAGTCGGGAAGCCGGATACTTTCATCCTGTTTCTTGCGTCTTGATACTTGTGTCTACGTTCTAAAAACTGCCAAAAATGGCGTGCTTCTCTGAATTAAAATAGATGGTGGAATAAATATTAAATCCTTCCCGATTCGTGAAAAGTTTTCGTTCAACATACAGTACCGGGTCGCCCTCTTTAATATTTAGTAATTTCCCGATCGTTCTATTGGCTTTCAGCGCTTTTAACTTTTGTTCGCCTCCTTTCACTTCAATCTGATAATGAATCCGAAGAATATCGAACAGCGACTTGTTTTCAAATGTTCGGCTAGTAAATCTCGGCAGATTAATATTTGGCAGTTGATTAATGTCGTAAAAAACAGGCTGGCCGTTTACAAACCTGAGTCGTTCCATATAAATGCAACCTGAGTCTTTCTCGGCCTCCGACAGATCAAACGGGAAAGGCTCAGCCCAGCGTTTTATTTGCGGTTTTTGTAAAATCTGCGTGCGCAGGTAAGGTTTGCCGATAGCTGTCGATGTTGCAGCAATCGACAGAATGCCGATATCTTGCGGGGGCTTACGGACAATGCTTCCTTTTCCTTGCTTTTTGGTAATGAAGCCGTCCTGAACCAGAGCCTCCAACGCATGCCTTACGGTCGGCCTGGTCGTATGATGAACAGCGCATAATTCGTTTTCTGAAGGAAGCAGACTGCCTTCTTCATAGATGCCTGAAAGGATGTGCCGGCGAAGTACTTCGTACAGTTTCTTATACTGTGGTATCTTATTTGTTTCAGCCATACCGGGTTAATCTGTTTGAATGATGATTAATGATTGATTATTGATGATTCAGGTCGCTTCGGGGAAATTAATCAGAACCTGCTTAATCATAACCAGTCAATGTCATTTACGACTCAAATATAAGAAAAACAATTAAATTTTTGAATGTAACTTGTAAATACAAGTTTGAAAATGTAATTTTACAACCTGAATTTGAAAACAGTTCTGAAATAAAGGTAATAGCATTAGCTTGCAAAACCTAATTGTATTAACAAGTAAGACTAATTTAAAAACTAAAGCAAAGTATCTGTCTATGGCCACTCCGGTAATCATGCCCCGTCAGGGACAATCTGTTGAAACCTGCATTATGGGTGAATGGAGCAAAAAAGTAGGGGATCAGGTGAAAGCTGGTGAAATCCTGTTTTCATATGAAACCGACAAGGCTTCGTTTGAAGAAGAAGCAAAGGAAGATGGCGAACTCCTTGCCATTTTTTATGAAGAAGGCGATGAGGTCCCTGTATTGGCGAATGTCGCCGTAATCGGGAAAAAAGGAGAGCACGTGGATGAATTCAGGCCGGGAGGAGTTACGGCTTCGGCATCTGTCGCCTCATCTGTTTCTGTTGCTGAGCCTGTTTCTCCGGCCAGAGAAGAAGTCTCCGCTGCGAGGGACCAGGTTTCCCGTCCGGCAGAAGTAAAAGCGAAAGCTTCTGAAGATATTAAAATATCCCCACGGGCAAAAGTAAAAGCCGGGCAGTTGGGTATTCCTTACGAATTAGTGGAAGGATCAGGACCAAGGGGACGAATCCTTGCTCAGGATATTGAAGCCGCCGTTGATACGTTGCCCCACGCAACGCTGCTGGCGAGGGAAATTGCCGCGAAGGAAGGATTGGAACCTGCCCGGGAAGCAAATGCGCTTGGCGGCCGGGTTGGCGCTGCCGATTTGGTTTCAGCCAATCCCGTGTATGGCGATGACTTTGAAGTAAAAAAGCTGAGTAACATGCGTAAACTCATTGCCAAAGCCATGCACCAGTCGCTGCAGAACTCGGCTCAGTTAACTCACCATATGAGCGCCGACGCCCGTCTGATCATGGCCTTGCGTAAAGTGTTCAAGAAAAAACTTGAAGCGGGTGAGATGGCCCGGAACATTACTGTTAACGACCTGGTATGTTATGCCGTAATTCGGGCGCTGAAGAAATTTCCCCAGGTCAATACTCACTTTACCGGCGACAGTATGCGCTGGTTTAAAAAAGTACACCTTGGATTGGCTGTCGACACCGATCGGGGACTGATGGTACCGGTAGTTAAAAATGCGGACGATCTTTCGCTGGAAGGTCTGTCAGGACAGCTTTCGGCTGTGGCCGGGCAGTGTCGTAAGGGGAATGTCGACCCGGAGCTTCTTAAGCCCGAAGCGGCCAGCTTTACGGTTTCGAACCTGGGAAATTATGGTGTGGAGATGTTTACTCCGGTCATTAACCTTCCGCAAACCGCGATCCTTGGAGTCTGCACCATTATTCCCCGGCCAAAAGACCTGGGTGATGGTGTCTATGGGTTTGTACCCATGATGGGCTTGTCGTTGACCTACGATCACCGGGCGCTTGACGGAGGTGAAGCCACCCTGTTCCTGAAAGAAATTAAGGAACAGATCGAAAACCTGACTCTCTGAGAATCCGGGAGTCTGAATATCTGAAAATCTCACGATCTTTTTTATAGGAAACATGAACAATCAATTTGATTTAGCAATTATCGGAGGTGGCCCCGCAGGATATGTGGCTGCCGAACGAGCAGGAGCGAAAGGACTGCGTGTGGTCATCTTCGATAAGAGAGCTCTTGGAGGAGTCTGCCTCAACGAGGGCTGTATTCCGACAAAGACACTTCTGAATTCAGCCAAAATACTGGAGTCGGCTCATGAAGCTGCCGGTTATGGTATTCAGGTCGGCTCTGTTTCTGCCGACTTTGAAAAGATCATGAAGCGCAAGGATAAGGTGGTGCGTAAATTGGTCGCCGGAGTAGGAGCCAAAATGAAGCATGCCAAAGCAGAAGTCGTGATGGCCGATGCCGTTATCAAGGAAAAAAGAGGAGCCGTGATTACAGTCGCGGCCGGCGGCAGTGAATACACAGCCAGCCGGCTTTTGATCTGCTCCGGTTCCGAGGCGGCTGTCCCTCCGATCCCTGGCTTGGATTTGGCGCAGATTGTCACAAACAGGGAGATTCTTCAGCTGAAGGAATTACCCGAAAGCCTGGTCATCATTGGCGGGGGAGTGATCGGGACTGAATTTGCCGATTTTTTCAATGCAATGGGAACGACCGTGACTGTCATTGAGATGCTCCCCGAGATCCTGACCGGAGTGGACGAAGATATTGCAGCTTTTGTCCGCAATGAATTCACGAAACGAGGTATCCGTTACCACCTGCAGGCAAAAGTAACCAAACTGAACGGGAAAGAGGTCATTTTTGAAAAAGAGGGGCAGGTTCATTCGGTTACCGGAGACCAGGTATTACTTTCAGTTGGACGGCGGCCAAACGTAGCAGGCATTGGCCTGGAAAACATCGGTGTGGAATTTTCGCCACGGGGAATAAAAATCGATCAGCATTGCCGGACTAATATTCCTAATGTTTATGCTGCCGGCGATATTACCGGTTTTTCATTGCTCGCCCATACTGCAAGCCGTGAAGGAGAAGTGGCTGTTAACCATATGCTGGGGCGGAAAGACGTGATGCGCTACAATGCTATTCCCGGCGTAGTGTATACCCATCCGGAAATTGCCGGCGTGGGACTCACCGAGTCGACTGCCAAAGCGCAGGGCACTGAGGTGGAAATCAGGCGCCTGCCGATGGCTTATGCCGGGCGTTTTATCGCTGAAAACGAAGGAAAGGACGGTTTCTGCAAAGTAATCGTTGGAAAAAAATACAAGGAAATTCTCGGGATCCATCTGGTGGGCGGTGCCTGCTCGGAAATGATCTGGGGCGCCTGCGCGCTCATCGAGGCCCAGCTTCGGGTTCAGGACGTACAGGAAATTGTTTTCCCGCATCCAACAGTCAGCGAAATCATCCGCGAAACGATCTTTGAGTTTTAAAGGAGGTGGAAAGGTTACAAGGCAGGAAGGTGAAAAGGTGAAAATGGCACCCTGTACCCTTGGAACCTTACAACCCTCTTCGGTTTCAGCTGTGCTCCATGCGCTATGCGCGTTGCATTATAGCAATTTGACAATTTAACCATTTTATATATGCCCAAAATTCAGTTTATTGATCCCAAAGAAGTCAGGAAGGCCGGCGAAGTTACTTTTAAGCCGATCCCTGTGAACCAGTACAATAAAAGTATTGAAGAAGAGAAAGCCAATTTCTCCAGAGAAGACTTTCTGAATATATACCAGGATATGGTTGTGATCCGCGAGTTTGAGACCATGCTCAACGAGATCAAGATAAAAGGAGAATACAACAGTATCGCCTATAATCATCCGGGTCCGGCACACCTGTCAATCGGGCAGGAGGCTGCAGCCGTGGGGATGGCCTATACGCTGGGGGTTGAAGATTTTATATTCGGATCGCACCGTTCGCACGGCGAGATCCTGGCCAAAGGCCTGTCGGCGATTCACAAGCTTAATGATGAGCAACTGATCAAAATCATGGAAAGCCATTTCGACGGCAAAACGTTTGCTCCGGTGAAAGCCAATTTCAAAGGTTCTGTCAAGGAGCTGGCTGTCCGCTTCCTGATCTACGGAACTCTTGCCGAGATCTTTGCCCGTGAAACCGGTTTTAACAGGGGATTGGGCGGTTCCATGCATGCCTTCTTTACGCCGTTTGGCGTGTACCCGAATAATGCCATTGTAGGCGGTTCGGGCGATATCGCCGTGGGGGCCGCTTTGTTCAAAAAGGTAAACCGCAAAGAAGGCATTGTGGTGGCCAATATTGGCGATGCATCCATGGCCTGCGGCCCGGTATGGGAAGGGCTTACCTTCGCCACCATGGATCAGTTCAACCAGCTGTGGAGCGGTGACATGAAAGGCGGACTTCCGCTGATCGTCAACATTATGAACAACCAGTACGGCATGGGCGGGCAAACCTGCGGCGAAACGATGGGGTACAACATTGCAGCTCGTATAGGCGCCGGATTGAATGCCGACCAGATGCATGCTGAACGTGTTGACGGCTACAATCCGCTGGCAGTGATCGATGCTTACCGGCGTAAACGCGAAATCCTGAAAGAAAAACGTGGCCCGGTACTGCTTGATGTGCTGACCTACCGTTTCAGCGGGCATTCACCTTCCGATGCTTCTTCATACCGGTCGAAAGAAGAAGTCGAGGCTTGGGAAGCAGTCGATTCGATTATCTGGTTCGGCAATGAATTGGTACGGGCAGGTATTGCTTCAGCAGAAGAGCTCGGCGGTATGCGCGGAAACACGAAAGATTTAATTACCTGGGGACTGAAGCTGGCTATCGATGACCAGGTTTCGCCGCATATGGACCTTGAAAAATATCCGGAACTGATCGGAGAAATGATGTTTTCGAATCAGTCGGCCGACCGTATGGAAGACCGCGTACCGGAAGTGAATCATCCGATGGCTGAAAATCCAAGAGTACAGCAATTGGCAAAAAAAGAGCGTTTTGCCTTTGATGAGAACGGCAAACCGCATTCAAAAATAAAAGTCTACGGCCTGCGTGACGGCCTCTTTGAGGCGATTATCGACCGCTTTTACAAAGATCCGACTCTGATCGCCTATGGTGAAGAGAACAGGGACTGGGGCGGCGCTTTTGCCGTTTACCGCGGACTTACCGAAGCGCTTCCTTACCATAGGCTGTTTAATTCCCCTATTTCTGAGGCTTCGATCGTTGGAACAGCCATCGGTTATGCGATGTGTGGTGGCCGGGTAATCCCGGAGATCATGTATTGTGATTTCCTCGGACGTTCGGGGGATGAAGTGTTCAACCAAATGCCCAAATGGCAGGCCATGAGCGGCAACGTGATTAAAATGCCTGTGGTTCTGAGGGTGTCAGTAGGTTCCAAGTACGGAGCACAGCACTCGCAGGACTGGACAGCGCTGCCGGCTCACATTCCGGGCCTGAAGGTGGTATTCCCGGCTACACCCTATGATGCCAAAGGACTGATGAATTCGGCCCTTCAGGGTACTGATCCGGTGATCTTTTTCGAAAGCCAACGTATTTACGACATTGGTGAGCAGTTCCATAAGGGAGGTGTACCGGAAGGGTATTATGAAATTCCCTTTGGAGAACCCGACGTGAAAAGGGAAGGAAAGGATATCACCATCCTGAGCATTGGAGCCACCCTTTACCGGGCGCTGAAAGCCGCCGATATACTTCAGGAAAAATACGGAATGAGCGCTGAGGTAATCGATGCCCGTTCGCTGGTACCGTTTAACTACGAACCGGTTATTGCTTCGCTGAAGAAGACCGGCCGCATTGTGATCACCGGCGATGCTTCGAACCGCGGATCCTTTATGCGCGACATGGCTTCGAACATCACCGAGCTGGCATTCGATGAACTCGATGCACCTCCTGTAGTGGTTGGGTCACGCAACTGGATCACTCCGGCACATGAGCTGGAAGACTACTTCTTCCCGCAGCCCGAATCGATTATCGATGCCATTCATGAAAAGATTGTCCCATTAAAAGGTCATGTGGTTAAAAACAATTTCACTGACCCGGAACAAATAAGAAGGAACAAATTGGGAGTTTAATTTTTCTTTTTTCCGTTAAGTTGAAAAGTTCTGCGCCTTGTGCGCAGGACTTTTTTTATTGCGGGCGCTTCTTTAATTCATGCTTGCCGGCAAAGCGTTTCAATTTCTATGATCAATTCGTTGGTTTTTTCGAGTGCAGGCAATACAATGTCCTCTTTGAAAAT
>JBDKTZ010000088.1:0-8525 GCA_039679975.1 Prolixibacteraceae bacterium | reverse complement strand
TCCTCCGGCAATAGAAATCGCAAATGCCAGGAAACCTCCCACAACAATCATAATGGTTTGGGTATTCAGGAATACTTCGGTGGTCATGGTTGCACCTACTGCTAGTCCGAGAAAAATGGTAGCCGTATTCATGATAGGTCCGTTGGCTGCATCGGACAGACGCCCAACAGCCACTCCGATTTCCTTGATCAGGTTTCCGAAAAGCAGCATCCCCAGCAGCGGTACAGCCGAAGGTACGAACAGGGAAATAATGATGCCCAACACGATCGGGAAAATGATCTTTACTGCGCGGATATTCTTAATTGTATATTTAGGAGGATAGAGCTTGTCCATTTCCTTCATGTTGATCCGCAGTTCCTTTTCGCTGCAGGTGAGCCTGGTAACCAGCGGAATAATCACAGGTACCAGCGCCATATAAGAATAGGCGGCAATGGCGATCGGTCCGAGCAGGTGAGGAGCCAACTTGATAGTGGTATAGATCGCGGTCGGTCCGTCGGCCCCCCCGATGATTCCCAGAGAAGCAGCTTCACCCGGGGTGAAGCCAATCAGGATCGCCGAAATTAAAACCGTGAAAATCCCCAGCTGGGCTGCAGCTCCAAAGAGTGACAGCTTCAGGTTCCTCAACATCGGTCCAAAGTCGGTCAAGGCCCCTACTCCCATGAAAATAACAGGGGGCAAAAACCCGGTCTTAATCAGGGAATAGTATATGAAATTCATAATCCCATACTCGTGGGCTATTTCAAACAGATTCATGTAGTGATGCTCATCAATCCGGACCAGTTCAGCGGGAACGACTCCCATACCGCCGCCGGGCAGGTTGGCCAGGATCACACCAAAAGCGATAGGCACCAGCAAGAGGGGTTCATAGTCCTTTTTGATACCCAGGTACAATAACACTCCGCCAATTGCCAGCATCAGTAGGATGCCGGGCTGTTCAATGATCGCCTGGAAAGCGGTCATTTTATATAAAGTCTCAAAAATTGACATACGTACTTATTTTTACCTGATCTTGATCAATACTTCATCCTCTTCCACGTCCGATCCGCTGGAGGCAAGAATTTCCACTACTTTTCCCGACCTGTCCGAACGAATGGCATTAAACGTTTTCATCGCCTCAATATATCCGATCAGATCCCCCTCCTTGATTTGGACGCCTATTTTTAAAGGAACTTCAGAGCTCTCTTTGGTCAGGTAGAATTTACCTTCCAGCGGAGCAAGTATTTCTTCCGTTGAACCGGTCATATTTCCGGATGAAATCTCCCTGGCCGGATCCTCCGGTGCATGAAAACGGGTAGTTGTTGAGGAGGGCGTGTTAGCCGTTTCTTCTCCGTAAGAAACCGATACGCTGAATTTTTCGCCGTTTACATCCACGATCATCCTTGATGGCGCAAATGATTCGGTCACAGCAGAAGTATGCTTCTTTTTGGTCCCTTTCAGCAAACCTCCTCCTTCTTCGCGCCGTTTAGCCAAATCTTCCTCAAATGCTTTTTTGGCTTCACCCGATTTATAAAGACGATATTGCTCAGGATGCATGGCCAGTTCGAACAATTCTTCGTCGTCAGGACCGGTTGACCATCCTTTTTCCTGCATTTCCTTGCGGAAAGAATCCAGTACGTCCGGATAAAGGCTTTGGGGGTGAGCAGTGAATTCTTCCCTGCCCTGTTCCCTGGCAAGCGCTTTTATTTCCGGAGCCAGATCTCCGGGCAGCTTTCCGCCTTTACCCATCAGCATATCCCAGATGTTATCGGCGATCATGCTCCAACGTTCCTTGCCTTTTTCAAGCTGAACTACATTCATCAGCGCCAGGTTCTTAACATACTGGCTGTATGGCGTGACCAGCGGCGGATAACCTACCATGGGCCAGATCTCGCTTACTTCGTTGAACAGTTTTACCAGAAGCTCATCCTGTGTTAATGTTGGCTGATTATTTTTAATTTTCCATTTATTCAGACTGTCGAGGTTGCTTTCCAGGTCGGCCATCAGGGATCCCATCATACCACCAGGCAAACCCGGTCCGATCAGCAGCGAATTCATTGCCCTGTTTTTCGGGGTGATATAGTAACCCAGAAAATCGTCCATAAAGCTTTGAGTAAGACCGCGGACCTTCATGTAAGCATCCATGTTGATCGAAGGAACATCAAAACCGTCATCTTTCAACATCGATTGAACCGCCAAAACGTCGACATGTCCGGTTCCCCACGAAAGGGGCTCCATACCCACGTCAACATAGTCAACTCCTGCCCGGCAAACTTCCAGGATCGACGCCATTGCAAAACCGGGACCTGAATGAGAATGATACTGAAGCGGGACTTCAGGATGAAGCTTTTTGATCCCTGCCACAATCTTACCCAACCAGGCAGGACGACCAATACCAGCCATGTCTTTCAGACAGATCTCATCTGCTCCTCCTTTGATCAACACATCCGCCATGTCCACAAAATACGCTACCGTATGAATACCCGAATAGGTCAGGCTCAGTGCGGCCTGCGCAATCATGCCCGCTTCCCGGGCATACCTGATCGAGTCAAGGATATTGCGAACTTCATTCAATCCGTCAAAAGGCCTCGTAATATCTGTTCCCTGCGCCTTTTTCACTTTATACATCAGCTTCCTGACATCGGCGGGAACCGGGCTCATCCGCAAACCATTCAACGAACGGTCGAGCATATGGGTCTGAATACCAGCCTCACGAAAAGGCTTCGTCCAGTGACGAACAGCATTATTGGGATTTTCACCAAACAACAAATTAATTTGTTCGAAACCTCCGCCATTTGTTTCAACGCGTGCAAAACAACCCATTTCGATAATATGCGGAGCAACTTTGACCAATTGATCTACACGAGGCATATACTTTCCCGACGACTGCCACATGTCTCTGTAGACCAGTGAAAATTTTATTTTTCTTCTTTCCATTAGTTGAAGATCTTTTTTATTAGTTTTTATAACGGTTTAAAGCTTTTCTATTTTTGTCACATTCCCTCTTCCCCCTGTCAGTGTTTTTACAGCACCGGTAATTGCAGCAATCTTCCCGGTGTTCATCGTTGAACCCGGTACCGAAGGCCTCCGGTTGACAATTTCTTCCGGAACATATTTGTTTACTAACCGAATAATGAGATTTCCGATAATGATCACCAAAAACAGAATCGTAAAGACAGTAATCATTCCCACAACAAGCAATTCCATTGCCAATCCTATATTTTCCATATATTCAAATTTTTATTGGTTTACTGAAATCCATGTGATTTTTATAAACAAAGAAAATTCTCTGATGGACGGAATTTCCGGCTCAGCCTGGTTTGTGAAATTCTAAACCATTAATTATCAAGGGTGAAAAAAAACAGAATAATTTATTCCACTCAATACTTGGTTATCTGTATAATGATCCTCTGAATCCAAAAAAGATTTCCCATTTTATAAAAACCTGCCAATATTAGCAAATTCCGATTCCATGACCTCGGTTTTCATTTTTCTTAAAAAATATTTATCAAAAATTTAACTTACGAGGAAAACATTTTGACATCTATTGTTTCGATTTTCTTTTAGTTCATTATCTTTTATGCTATTTTGCTAATAATCGCATATCAGACTTTCTGCTGAAAGATAAGCTATTGACTATTTTTAAATCGATATTAAGTTTATATTCCTTGAAACTGCTTTATCCGATAAAAATCCGTTTTCAAATTCACAGAACTATATGAATTATCCTTACTTTTACACAAAATCGGAGAAATCAGATTTTATCCATTTTTATAAACCAACTATTTATGAACAAACAAGAAAAAAAGGCTTTTTCAAGGAGGCAGTTTCTGTCGACCTCTGCCATTGGAATCGCAGGAATGAGTTTCATTCCTTCATTCGTATCCTGTAAAAGCAAAGCGGTCAAGCACGATACCATTAATCTGGGATTCATCGGGATGGGCCGTCAGGCCATGTTTTTGCTGAACGGATTCATTCAGATCCCCGGTGTCAGAGTTCTCGCGGGTTGCGAAGTTTATGGAAGGAAACGGGAGCGTTTCGCTAAGTTCGTGAATGATTTCTATACAAAAAACAACGTACCTGTACAGGTGGAAACTTACGAAAAGTACGCTGATTTGCTTGCCAGGGAAGATATCGATGCAGTTGTGATCGCCGTTCCCGATCATTCTCACGCCATGATCGCCATCGCGGCATGTAAAGCAGGGAAAGATGTATATCTTGAAAAACCGATGACCTTCACCATTCATGAAGGCCAGCAACTGATCAAGACTGTCAGGGAAAATAACCGCATCCTTGGGATTGGCAGTCAGCAGCGTTCAGACCCCAACTTCCAGCATGCTGTCAAAATGGTGAAGGAAGGACGTTTGGGAACCATCCAAACCGTAAATGCTTATGTCGGAGCGCCTCCAAAACCTTACGATTTGCCGGAAGAAATCATTCCCGAAGATTTAAACTGGGATTTGTGGCTTGGCCCGCTGCCAACCAGCATACATTTTAACAATGCCTTAAATCCGCCAATATCACTTGATCCGGTCGAAAATGAAAAAGACTGGGGAGCATGGAGATGGTATAAGGAAATGGGCGGTGGTTTCACGACCGACTGGGGCGCTCACATGTTCGATATTGCCCAGTGGGGTCTCGACATGGATAAAAGCGGCCCCGTCGAAATATCGCCTCTTGGTGAGCAGAAAGAGTTTATCCAGTACAAATACGCCAATGGTGTGATCATGACATCCGAGCCTTTCGACGAAGGCAAAACCAAGGGTGTAAAATTCACGGGCGACAAAGGCTGGCTTGAAGTTTCACGCGGTCATTTCAAAGCGTCGGACGATGCTCTGCTACCTCCTCCATCGGCAGAACCCGCAGAAAATACGCCTTATGAAACAAAAATCCCGCATCAGATCAACTTTATCGAGGCTGTGAAAAACCGCGTCGATCCGGTTGTCCCTGTTGAGGTCGGGCACCGGAGCTGTACGGTGTGTACGCTTGGGAATATTGCAGTGGACCTGGGACGCACCATAAAATGGGACCCTGCAACGGAACAGTTTGTTGACGATGCAGACGGCTCGGCTGCTGCGCGGTTTCATTACAAATATCGCGAAGGCTGGAAACTTGTATAAAAAAAGGTTAACCATTATCAAAAACCTGACAGGATTACAAATCTTGTCAGGTTTTTTATTTTTCTGCCGCACGCATTGTATTTGTTAAAAACCGGAAAAGCCGGAATTTCAGGCAACCGGTTCGCAAACCCCGGATTCGAACACACAAACAAAAAGGCACAGAGCGTAGGGCAACGATACGTGTTTTAACGCTATGCCCCATGCTCCATGCCCTGTGTTCCGCCCCAATATCCTCAGGCTTCCGCGGCAGGACCTCCAAATGCCATTGGCGGCATCATGGGATCGTGTCCTCCGTGCAGATTGATGATTCCGTTCATTTTTTCGAACTTCTTCAGGTTGTCATCCAAAGCAAGTAAAAGGCGTTTGGCATGTTCAGGGGTCAGTATGATCCTTGACTTGACATTTGCCTTTGGAATACCCGGCATGATCCTTACAAAGTCGATCACGAACTCTGAGGTTGAATGCGTGATGATAGCCAGATTGGAATAGGTTCCCTGGGCTACCTCTTCACTGAGTTCAATATTCAGCTGATTTTTATTTTTATTCTCTTCCATCTTAGTCTTCGCGATCAACTTCTTCTGTTTCTTTCACGTCAACCAGACGATCGTATTCCTCCCGGGAACCTACAACCAGGTTTTTGTATTCTTTCAAACCGGTACCGGCAGGGATCAGGTGACCACAAATCACGTTTTCCTTCAGTCCGTCAAGATAATCCACTTTACCCTGTATTGCAGCCTCGTTCAGAACTTTCGTTGTTTCCTGGAATGAAGCAGCCGAAAGCCAGCTCCGGGTCTGCAATGCTGCCCTGGTGATCCCCTGGAGGATCTGGCTGGATGTAGCCGGAATAGCCTCACGGGCTTCTACCAGTTTTTTATCACGACGTCGTAATGATGAGTTCTCATCGCGTAAACGACGGGACGTGATAATCATACCGGCTCTCAGGTCAGAGTCTCCCGGTTCAACAACGACCTTCTTACTGTAAATCCAGTCATTTTCGTGGAGGAATTCATTCTTATCCACGACTTGTTTTTCAAGGAAACGGGTATCTCCCGGATCGTCAATCTCAACTTTACGCATCATCTGGCGAATGATCACCTCGAAGTGTTTGTCATTGATTTTGACACCCTGCATCCGGTATACATCCTGAACTTCGTTCAGAATATATTCCTGAACAGCAGTAGGCCCTTTAATACTCAATATATCCGAAGGAGTAATTGCTCCGTCCGACAATGGAATACCGGCCTTGATATAGTCATTTTCCTGTACCAGGATCTGTTTTGACAGCGGCACGAGATATTTTTTTACGTCTCCTGACCTGGAAGTCACGATAATTTCGCGGTTTCCACGCTTGATCTTGCCCAGTGAAATTTCACCGTCGATCTCAGCCACCACTGCCGGGTTAGACGGGTTACGGGCTTCAAACAGCTCGGTCACACGGGGAAGACCACCAGTGATATCGCCTGCTTTTCCTGAAGCGCGCGGGATCTTGACCAGAACCTGGCCGGCCTTGACCAGCTCACCTTCATCCACTGAAATGTGCCCGCCTACAGGCAAGTTGTAGGATCGGATCACCAAACCGGCTTCATCCAGAATCCGTAAGGACGGGTTCTTGGTTTTGTCACGGGTTTCGATAATCACCTTTTCCTTGAATCCGGTTTGCTCGTCAGACTCTTCGCGGAAGGTTACTCCATCGATCAGGCTGTCGAACGATGCCGTTCCGTTATACTCGGTAATAATCACACCGTTATACGGGTCCCATTCGCAGATCTTCTGCCCTTTGCTCACTTCTTCCCCGTTGTCGATATACAGCTTTGAACCGTAGGGTATACTGTGGGTTGACAGAGGAATCCTTGTATTTTTGTCGATGATTCTTAATTCTGCCAGACGTCCCACCACGATAAGGATCTTCTTGCCGGCTTCATCTATCGATTCAACTGTTCTCAGTTCCTCAATTTCTGCAATACCATCATATCTCGATTCGACCATTGACTGGGAAGAAATATTCCCGGCGATACCTCCCACGTGGAATGTACGCAGTGTCAGCTGTGTTCCCGGTTCGCCAATAGACTGAGCAGCAATTACACCGACAGCCTCGCCACGGCGGGCCAGGTTAGCGGTTGCCAGGTTTCGTCCATAACATTTGGCACAAACACCTACTTTGGCTTCACAGGTCAGTACCGAGCGGATCTCAACGCTTTCGATCGGAGAATCTTCTATTTTCCGGCACACGTCTTCATCGATCATTTCTCCGGCCCGTACAATCAGGTCGCCTGTCAACGGATTAAAGATATCATGAACAGTGGTCCGGCCCAGAATACGCTCCGGAAGCGATGAAACCACTTCTTCGTTATTTTTGACAGCCGTTGCAATTAATCCACGCAAGGTTCCGCAATCATCATCCGAAATGATCACATCCTGGGCAACATCCACTAAACGGCGGGTCAGATAACCGGCATCAGCTGTTTTCAGCGCGGTATCGGCCAACCCCTTACGGGCGCCGTGCGTAGAAATAAAGTATTCAAGGACTGACAGTCCTTCCTTGAAGTTAGCCAGGATCGGGTTTTCAATGATCTGGGCGCCGGTAGAACCCGATTTCTGAGGTTTTGCCATCAGTCCTCTCATTCCGCAAAGCTGACGGATCTGTTCCTTCGAACCACGGGCTCCCGAATCAAGCATCATATAAACAGAGTTGAAACCCTGCTTGTCGGTACTCAATGTTTTCATCACCGAATTGGTCAACTTCGCATTGGCATGTGTCCAGATATCGATGACCTGGTTGTAACGTTCGTTGTTGGTGATAAAACCCATGTTATAATTGGCAATCACTTCTTCCACTTCCTCATACCCGGACTCAACGATCTCCTTTTTATCGTCGGGGATGACCACATCGCTCAGGTTGAATGACAAACCGCCGCGGTAAGCCATTTTATATCCTGTCGTTTTAATGTCGTCCAGAAACCGGACAGTTGTCGCATTCCCGGTTTTCTTGAAGATATCAGAAATAATGTTCCTTAATGATTTTTTTGTCAGCAGCTCATTGATATAACCAGCCTGGCGGGGAACCACCTGATTAAAGATGACCCGGCCTACAGTTGTTTCAATGATATGTTTAAAATATTCACCATTGTCGTCTACATCTTCGACTTTCACCTTGACGATGGCATGCATATCGATCTTTCCTTCATTATAGGCAATGATCACCTCATCGGGAGAATAGAACGTCATGCCTTCGCCCCTGGCGCCTTCGCGGTGTTTGGTCATATAATACAAACCAAGAACCATATCCTGCGAGGGAACGGTAATAGGAGCTCCGTTGGCAGGATTCAGCAGGTTCTGTGAAGCCAGCATCAGCAACTGGGCTTCCAGAATAGCCGCATTTCCCAGCGGTACATGCACAGCCATCTGGTCTCCGTCAAAGTCAGCGTTAAA
>JBDKTZ010000105.1:0-11916 GCA_039679975.1 Prolixibacteraceae bacterium | reverse complement strand
CGTTTATTTTGCGTCGTACCAAAGGAAAGGTACTCGATGAACTGCCGCCAAAAACGGAAATCACTTACCATGTAAACCTGAGTGATGAAGAAATGGCCTTCTATGAGGCGTTACGGCAGGAAGCGATTCAATCACTGGAGGGTATGGAAGGGACAAACGGGCAGCAGCATTTGCAGGCTCTGGCCGAAATTACGCGACTTAGGTTGGCTTGCTGCAATACTTCACTGGTCAACAAAAACATTCATCTGCCTTCGGCAAAGCTGGCTTCTTTTTTTGACATTACAGGTGAGTTACTGGAAGGCGGACATCGTGCGCTGGTGTTCAGCCAGTTTGTTGTCCATCTGAGCATCGTTCGAAAGGAACTGGACAAACGCGGAATCAGCTATCAGTACCTGGACGGTTCCACTCCGCTTGCCGAAAGGGCGGAGGCGGTAAAGGCATTCCAGTCGGGCAAAGGCGATCTGTTCCTGATCAGCCTGAAAGCCGGTGGACTTGGACTTAACCTGACTGCCGCCGATTACGTACTTCATCTCGATCCCTGGTGGAACCCGGCCATTGAAGATCAGGCCAGCGACCGTGCGCACCGGATCGGACAATCACGACCGGTGACGATTTATCGTCTGGTGGCTCAGCATACCATTGAGGACAAAATTGTCAGACTTCATGCTACCAAGCGGGATATGGCCGAAAGCCTGCTTGAAGGAGCAGATCAGAGTGGGCGACTGTCGGTTGCCGATCTGATCGACCTCTTAAAGGAAGGGTAGCCGGTCAGATCGCTATTGTGTCGGGCCCGTTTGGATCAGAGTTTGCCTTTCTCGAATTTTTCGATCATTTCTCCTGCAATACTGATCGTCGGCGGATGATTGGGAAGGTTTCCGCGGGTAAACCAGGCGGCCTCTGCAATTTCTTTGTTGTCGGTCACAATGGTCTGGTTTTCGTCAGCTTCAGCAGTAAAGCCAATCATCATGGAGCCCGACAGGGGCCAGGGCTGACTGGTATAATACCGGATGTTTTTCACATCCAATCCCACCTCTTCTTTCACTTCGCGTTTGACGGTCTCCTCAAGCGTTTCGCCGATATCAACATAACCCGCAATCAGCGAAAACCAACCTCCGGGAAAGTTGGTGTTGCGGGCGAGCAGGATCTTGTCGTTGCAGGTGATCGTTACGATGATTGCCGGCGAGATCTTTGGAAAGAAAACCGATTGGCAAGCCGGACAAATGACGGCCCTCTCGTCGGGTTTTTGTTGTGTTTTTGTTCCGCATTTCCCGCAGAATTTATTTTGCGAGTACCAGTTCATCAGGTGGAAGGAGACGAGACTGATCCAGGCAATTTCTCGCTGCCTGACTGTCCGGAAGAAACTGATTTCCTTATAAACAAGGCAGGGGTCTTTAAGCTCCGGTTCGCTCCACAGCAGGAAACACGGAATATCGTCAAAGGTGAAGAGAAATGTAGCTTCTGTTTCGCCGTCAATACCCGGAAGATCCCTTTTTTGTGGCAGTTGAAAGTCATTGCCGTTCGTTTTTAGCAGTAACGAGTTTCCCTGATAATGAACCACAAAATCGGTCTCGCCAATCGTTGTATTTGCCAGATAGCTGTTGTTTAGGCGGTGGGGGAGGATATCCTGAATCATTGGCGTAGGATTGAAATTAACCTGTGTTTAAGTCGAGGCAAAATAAACATATTTTCATGAAAAAGCTTTGTCGGGATATGCGGATAATAAATATTTCTTAATTTTGCCTTCGCTAAAAAGCGTGTATGTTTAAATTTAATACGAATTCGGTCAAGTAAATAACCTCCGGTTTTTTACGGTGGTTATCCCTTCAGTCAGCCCGCGATATTTCTGTCGGGATTGTTTTCATGTACCTGTATTTCAATTAAAATTCAGAAGGCACAGATAAAAAATTCTGAGGCCGTCAATAAATTTAAACATCATGAGTAACGAAAATAAATCAATCCACGAGTTCGATTTTAAATTAATCTGTGAGTATTTTTCAGCTGTTGAGCGGCAAGGGCCCGGCAGCCCTGAAGTGACGATAAAAGCCCTGAGCTTTATCGATGGCCTTGGCGATGACTCCCGGATAGCCGACATTGGCTGCGGGACAGGCGGGCAGACGATGGTGCTGGCCGGGCATATTCCGGGACAGATTACCGGTATCGATCTTTTCCCCGATTTCATTGACTTGTTCAACGCGAACGCCGCGAAATTGAATCTTCAGGACCGGGTAAAAGGAATCATCGGTTCCATGGATAATCTTTCTTTTCAGAATGAAGAACTGGACCTGATCTGGTCGGAAGGATCGATCTATAATATCGGCTTTGAAAGGGGATTGCGCGAATGGAGGCGATTTCTGCGAAAAGGCGGGTATCTGGCTGTTACGGAAGCGTCATGGTTTACCAATGAACGACCGCCCGAGATTGAACAATTCTGGCTGGATTATCCTGAAATCGATACCGTTCCCAATAAGGTGGAGCAATTGCAAAATGCCGGCTACCTGCCCGTGGCCAGTTTTGTATTGCCGGAAAACTGCTGGACGGAGCATTTTTACCGGCCGCAGATTCCGGCACAGGAACGTTTTCTGAAGAAATATCCGGGCAATAAAGCAGCTGAAGATCTGATCACCAGCATGCGGCATGAAGCTGAACTATACGACAAATACAAGGACTATTATGGCTATGTGTTCTACATTGGAAAAAAGGTTTAAATTGGGGATGACCTGGATTTTCCTCAGCTGGCAGAGGTACTGAATATGAACATCCAGTCGGTGCGGAATCTGTTGTTTCGTGCAGCCCGTTACGATGACCTGGCAACCATGAAGCGCGACCTGACCGGAATGCGCCCGTACAGCCGTATGGCGCCTACCTATTTTACCTACGAGGTGTTCGATCATATCAATGATTCGCGTTTCTGGAAAGTATTCCGGACAAAGCACAGGGTAAACAAAGGAGGCAGTTTCAAGGGTAAGGGCTTACAACAAAGAAGCCCGGGCCAATATCAAGGATCATCACGTTCTGCGGCCAATTCCCCAAACATTCCTTGACGGAATCTATAAGGATGGCGTTCCCTTGACTGCCGATGAAAAAGCAGCCATGCAAAACCCCGGATACTGAGTGTCACGGACAATGCACATTGGAGTTGTATAAGCGATGAGAGAAAGCCCCGGGAACCGGTGCGAAAGCGCTGGTTCCGCTTTTTATGTCGTTTCTGTTTCGCATGTATCCCCAGCTAATCATCTGAGCAGATTTGTGGTAGGTTTCATTAAGATTCTGAATGTCAGAATTTTACTCAAATATCTTGGTGATTTAGTTTAGTCACTTTTAAATAGGTATTAACATTTTTGACGAAATACTATGATTATATTTGCTGAAAATTTACGGATAATACGAACATGTACGCTCCTGTTTACGCCCAAGCTGATGTTTATCTGTGAGTTTCGTACGGCAACTAAAAAATAAACGATTGACCTATGAAGAAGTGTAATAAATACCTTGTCATTTTTTCTTTTCTGCTCGGTGCATGTCATGTTACACCACCGATTGAATTGGTCAGCAACGGGAAGAGTGATTATGCCATTGTTGTCCCCTCAGATCCAAATAAACAGGAACAACGGGCTGCTGCCTTGTTTCAGGACTATATCCAGCAAGTATCCGGCTGCAGCCTGGCCGTGGTTCATCATCTTGACGAGGGTTCAAAAGGGGTTTTCATCAGGGAAGAAGGCCGGATTAACTATGACGGTTACCGTATTAAGTCAGATAAAAGCGGATCGATCTATATTGACGGCAGCAAAAACAAAGGGTGTGTCTATGGCGTGATTACCATTTTAGAAAAGTACGCCGGTTGTCATTTATACACACCCGACTACAAGATCATCCCCAAAAATAAGGACATTCGACTGCCTTACATGGATTTGGCGGATTCGTCGGTGAATGAAAACCGGATGATCAACATACCGGACAAAGCATTTTTACAGGACCAGGATTTGCTGGACTGGCACCGGATATCCGTGGAGTATAACTTTGCGCACCACACGTTTAACTCGTTTGTCCCCTGGAAGAATTATTTCAACCAGCATCCGGAATATTACGCACTGATCAACGGCAAACGCACCCCTGAGCAACTCTGTCTGTCAAACACGAACGTTTTGGGCCTGGTGATCAGAACGCTGAAGGAACGCATGGAAGCAAATCCTCAGACCGTTTATTGGCCGGTCGCGCAAAATGACAGTCAGGTGTATTGTGAATGTGACGACTGTAAAAAGACGATCGATGAAGAGAAAAGTCCGTCGGGGCCGGTTATCCGCTTTGTCAATGAGGTGGCCAGACAGTTCCCCGATAAAATCATCCCCACCTTTGCCTATCAGTACAGCCAGCCTGCTCCCGCGGTGGTGAAACCTGAAGAAAACGTGCAGATCACGCTTTGTTCGTATACGGTAAACCGCAGTAAACCGATTGCGGCCGATACCTGTGCGGAGTCGCGTAAATTCAAGAAAGATCTGGTGGACTGGGGTAAAATCAGCAACCGGATATGCGTGTGGGATTATTGCTGTAATTTCAATTATTATCCGGCCCCCTATCCCAATCTGCACGTGTTGCAGCCTAATATTCAATTGTTTGTCAAAAATAACGTGGCAGATCACTTCCAGCAGACCGATATCCGCACCGGGGACGCGTTTGCCGAGCTGAAGCTTTACCTGACTTCCCGCTTACTGTGGAATCCGGAAACGGACGTTTCTGCTGCCATGGATGAATTTTTGGCAGCTTATTACGGCGATGCAGCCGTTTGGATCAGGAAGTATATTGACCAGTTGCAAAGCGAGCTGGTGAAGTCGGGCGACAATTTAGGGATCTATGATCCTCCCTTCTGGCATCAGGATTCCTACCTTTCCGAAGAGAATATCCGGGCGTATTACGCGTACCTGGACAAGGCCGGGGAAGCGGTGAAAAAGGACCAGACGCTTTCGCGCCACGTCCAACTGGTCCGGTCGCAGATCGACTTCGCAGTCCTGGAAATCGCGAAAATGAACATGTTCGGACCGCGTGGCTGGTATGATCCTGCCGGCGTTGTCAGAAACGCCGGCATGGACAGTACGCTGGAGGCTTTTTGCGCCACCTTCAAAGAAGAAAAGGTGGGGCGGCTCAATGAGCTTGGACTGAGCACGGAACATTACTGCGAACAGACAAAATACGTTTCCAATGTCTGTGTAAACGGCAACCATGCATTTCGCAAGAACGTGAAGGCGACTCCGGCCCCGTCAGAGATGCTCAGCAAAGGGGATCTGACCCTGCTTACCGACGGTGTCCGCGGAGACGATATGGATTTATGGGCATTCCGATGGCTGGGCTGGGAAGGAACCGACATCGAACTTCAACTGGATCTGGAACAAAGTGCCGGGGCTTCTGCCGTGGAAATGACTACCCTTTGTATTCCTGACCAATGGCGGCGGATTTTACACCCCCTGTCCGTGGAATGCCTCGTCTCAAAAAGTGAAGATGCCGGTTTTCGTTCTGCCGGAACGATAACTCTCGACCACAGTCAGGTTTTCAAAAGCGGGTTATATCCATTTACATTTGACGTCAGTCAGTCCGGCGACTTTCGCTATGTGAAATTGAAAATCAGGGGAACCATCGTGGTGCCAAAGCCTCATACCACTGCCGGACGAAAATCAAACGTTTGTATCGATGAAATCATCGTGAGAGATGAAAAAAACATTTGATTATTTTTGGACATGCAAATAATAAACGGCATTTCCGAAGAAATCCTGATTGGTCGTTTCATCCGGAGCGATGAAACGGCCTTTGAATTGCTGTTCAGGCATTATTATCCGGGACTTGTGATTTTTGTCTCACAAATTACGCTCGACAAAGCCGAGGCCGAGGAAATCGTTCAGGACTTCTTTTTCAGGTTGTGGAAGCGCCGGGATCAGATCAAAGAAAGCCCTTCTCTCAAGTCTTATTTATTCACTTCAGTTAAAAACAGAGGGATTTAATTTTATTGTCGGCAAGAACTATGAGAGCCGGAAAATAGAAGAGCTGAAACGAGTCATAGGCAGTAATCTTACCTATGAACAGGACGTTTTCGTCACCAGCGAACTTCAGGAAAAGATCAAACAGGCTTTTGAAAACTCCCACCCCGCACCAAAGAAATTTTTATTCTCAGCCGCTTTGATGATCCGAAGAATGATGAAATAGCCCAAAAATTGAATATTTCCAAAAGAACAGTTGAGATACAAATCAGCAATGCCTTGAAAATTTTGAGGCAGGAGTTAAAGGACTACATCGGGTTACTGTTTCTTCTGGGTATTTTTTTCTGAAAAATCTGCTTTTTTGAGTATGTGTGCCCTGCTGTTTTTTTGTATTACCAGCAGATCAGGAAGAAAATTAATAAAGACTTGAAAAAGGAAGAAACATATCGTCTACCCGACAACAATCAGTTTGATCGCTATCTCGAACGGAAGAAGCTTCAGTTGAAGGAAGATCAGTATTTGGAGGCCGGTGTTTTGATCGGAGAACTCAAAACGGTTGACACGGATAAGGCTTACTTTGCGCTGTACAACAGAATCACAGGTCAATCCAAACGGCAGTTGACCTGGTCCCGTTTCAGCAGGATCGCGGCTATACTGATCATTCCTTTGCTTATTTATACGGTCTGGAACCAGGTGGGCGGCCGGCGGGCAGGAACAACCAATTTACTTAGCTATCAGGAAATAGCGAGCCCCTCCGGGATCAGGAGCAAGGTTGTTTTGCCCGACGGGTCAAAGGTATGGCTGAATGCTGGAAGCAGAATCAGGTACAGTGTCCCCTTTGTGAGAAAGACACGAGAAGTGGAACTCGTGGGCGAAGCTTTTCTGGATGTAGAAACAAATCCGGATTCGCCTCTGGAAGTTAAGGTCGACCAGTTTACCGTGCGGGTGTTGGGGACCCGGTTTAATGTAAAGGCATTCCCGGACGATCGCCAGATCGAGGTGGTACTGAAAGAAGGACGCGTTCGGCTGGAAAGCCCTTCCGAAGAGCGTGCGGCAACGCAAATTTCACTAATGCCTGAAGAGCAATGGGTCTATGATAAATCCTCGCGGACGGCGGTGGTCCGAAAAGTTCCGGAAACACGCTGGACGTCATGCTTACCATACCTGTGACCATTAATCTGTACAGTGTGGTGATTGCCGTGTTTGATAATGACGATATCGTGAGCCTGAAAACGCTGAAAGCCGTTTCTTTAATCAGGAACAAAACGCAATAAAAGGGCGTATCGCTTCAGGGTCGGATATCCAAAGCCTTCACTATACGATCACAAGAAATGGTACTGAGGGAATCCTGCAGGAAGTAGCCCTTGGTTCGGGTGCGGGTAATGAAACAACCTTTACATTTAACGTATTGGACGAACCGGGCATGGAAAACCTGAAGCTTGTTGCTGTCAACAAGCAAGCTAAGACCATCACGGTCAACCTTCCCATACCGGTTGTCCATACGCGTATTTTAATGCTCGAAAACCTCGAAATGTCGACCGATCCCGACGATCACAAGTGTTTCTTCGCCGCGTATCACACTGACATAAAGGTCCCCAAAAGCGATGTAAGGTCCGCTAACAATGCCTCAGCGATTGCACCTTATGATCCGTATCCGTTATAATAATTGTTGTTTAGTGTTTATAAATCAGTTGTTTACAAGACAGCAGCCTTCATCAGGCTGCTGTCTTGTTTCTTTGGTATAACATTTCTACTTCTCAGAGAAACAAAATCTTTCGTAGTCTCTGAAATTGTATCCGTATATTTATCCATCTAATCAACAGTAACGTTATGAATGCAAATCGTATTTATATGGTATTTCTGGTTTTGCTGGCCACCACTGTTTCTGCAAAAGAAGTGACGCTTGAGTCGCCCGATAAAAATCTTCAGGTAAAAATCCGGGTCGAAGAGAACGTCTCTTTGGATGTTTATTCCAATGATAATCGGTTTTTTTCGGTTTCCAATATCTATCTGGAAACTGACAAGGGGAATTTTCCGGGGAAGACTCCGCACATTAAGCAGATTAAAAACCAGTCGGCCGATCGTCAAGTTATCCCGGCCATTAAAGAAAAAACAGCAGTCATCGACGAAAAATACAATGAAACGACGATTCGTTTTAAGGCGCCCTGTAAACTGGTGGTCAGGGCTTATAATGATGGTTTTGCCTACCGTTTTTCCACTGAAATACCTGGAGAAATAACCATTAAAAACGAACATGCTGATTTTATTGCAGACCCGTCATCTCTGCTGATTTTTCAAGAAGATGACGATAAAAACAGCGATTATGAAGCGCCCTATATTCATAAAACCGTAGCCGGTTTAAAGTCAGGTGACAAAGGGAACCTGCCGGCCTTTATGCAGGTTCCTTCCGGAGAAAGGCTGGTATTTCTTGAGGCCGATGTGGTTGATTATCCGGTTTTATGGATCAATAAAAACCAGCATAATCTGGAATCTTTTTTTTGGAACTATCCGGCAGCTTACCATGGAAAAGGCGATTCAAAATCGATTAAACAGGTTACGGAGTTAACCGGTTACATGGCGAAAACCAAAGGAACCAGAGACTTTCCCTGGCGGATTTTCGCTGTGGCCAATCAGGATATTGACTTAATTAAAAACCAGTTGGTTTACCTGATGGGCCCGGAACTTAAAATCGATGATCCATCGTGGGTTAAGCCCGGGTGGGTGTTGCTCGACTGGTGGGCGCGCCGGGAAATTTTCGGCGTCGATTTTAAAGCGGGCATCAATACACCGACTGCAAAATACATGATCGATTTTTGTTCGGAATATGGTATCCGCTACTTTTTGCTTGACGATGGCTGGACGAAGAATGAGGACCTGACCAAAGTAGTTCCCGGTCTGAATATGGAAGAAGTGATCGGATATGCCAGGTCAAAGAATGTGGATGTGATGCTCTGGGTGACCTATTCGAACTTCGATGACCAGATGGAGGCAGCGCTTCAGCAGTTTTCAAGGTGGGGCGTTAAAGGGGTTAAAATTGACTTTATGAACCGTTCCGATCAGGAGATGGTCAATTTTTATTGGCGCGCGGCTGAACAATGTGCAAAATACCATATGGTGATCGATTTTCACGGGGCCTATAAGCCCGATGGGCTGAGGCGGGCTTACCCAAACGTATTGACACGGGAGGCATTAATTGAATTTGAATACAGCGGCGGAACCGATTTTGATAATCCCGATCATCACTGCATGCTGCCTTTTATCCGTAATGTGGCCGGCCCAATGGACTACATCCCCGGAACCATGAGGAACTCAACGAAAGCCTCCTTTCGTATCAACGGAAATATGCCTATGGGGCAGGGGACCCGTGCCCATTCTATCGCGATGGCCGTGATTGCGGAAAGTCCCATGCAAATGCTTCCTGACGCCCCGTCTGAATATTACCGCGAACAAGAATGTACTGGATTTCTCACAGGCATTCCTGTTGTCTGGGATGAGGTAATTCCGCTATTTGGGAAAGTCGGAGATTACGTGGCCGTTGCCCGTCGCCACAGAAACGAATGGTACGTGGCTGCCATTACCGATTGGAATGCCCGTGAACTGGCGCTCGATTTTCATTTTCTGGATGAAGGCAAAAGTTATACGATCGAACTGATCCGGGACGGAATCAATGCGGATATCCGCGGAAATGACTATAAAAAAGAAACACATTCTGTAAAAAAAGGTGATCAGCTTCAGGCATGGCTTGCGCCCGGTGGAGGCTGGGTAGCCCGGATTTACTGATCAGAACGATCACAACATGGAGATACATCACACCCGTACAAACAAATGATATCGTAATGAAACGAACATGTTGCGCAACAACTCAAATACCAATGAATCGAGCTTGCGAATTGAAGCGCAGCGAAAATCTCCGAAGGGAAATCTGCGAAGGGAATTCCATCAGACAATTAAAAAACAAATTATTTAATGATGAGAAAACACTTTCTTTTCTCCTTGTTCCTGTTGTTTCTGTTCACACAGGCAAACGGGACAAGGACATATACGGTCGGCTCGCCCGACGGAAAACTTGTCCTGACCATTTACGGCGACGGCAAAAAACAATACGATCGCGTAAAATATAAAGTGGATTATAAGAACATCCCCGTTGTATTACCTTCTGATATTGGAGTTGGGGGATGGCAGGAAAATCTGTCGGCGAAGGAGACTGCCGCAAGAAGCGTTGATCTCAACTGGACACCTGTGTATGGGGAACGGGCAAAAGTAAGAGACCGCTTCAACGAAAAAACGTTTAAGATTAAAAGAGCCGTTCATTCCGGTGAACTCCGACTGGTGGTCAGGGCATACAATGAAGGCATTGCTTTTCGGTATATACACATTTCCCCGGGAGCGGCAGGTGCAGATAAGCTAATAATTGATTCGGAAAAAATAAACTTCCGGTTTGCCGAAGGAACGATGGCCTGGGTCACATACCGCGCGCAGCACGACTACGAGCTGTTGCCTTTGAGAGACTGGACCGATGCTGCAGAAAGGCCGTTGACCCTGCAGTTAAAGAACGGCCTCTATGTCTGTCTCGCCGAAGCCGGGCTGGTTAATTACAGCCGAACAAAATTTATTATTCCGGAGGGTGAATCGAATGTGGTAAGTTGTCAAATGGACAGTCCTGTTGAACTTCCTTCCCCTGCCGTCAGCCCGTGGAGGGTAATCATGGTCGCTGAAAAGCCGACCGGAATATTGGCAAACAACGATCTGATTTTAAACCTGAACGCCCCGTGTCAAATTGAAGATCCAAGCTGGATTAAGCCCGGTAAGGTGATCAGGTCTGTCTCCCTGACTACGGAAGGGGCAAAAGAGGTTGTAGACCTTGCCGCAAGGCGAAACCTTCAATACATCCTTTTTGACGCCGGCTGGTATGGACGGGAAACCGATCCGAAATCTGATCCCCGGAAATCGGATGTTGATCCGGAACGATCGACCGTTAATGATTTGAATATTCCGGAGGTGATCGAATATGCAAAATCAAGGAAAATCGGCGTGTGGCTGTATGTCAATCATATCGGCCTTGAGAACCACCTGGATGAAATTCTTCCGTTGTACGAGAGTTGGGGTGTTGCCGGGATCAAATTTGGATTTGTACACGTAGGTTCGCAACACTGGACCAAATGGCTGCATGATGCGGTGGTGAAATGCGCCGCGCATCGTTTAATGGTTGACATTCATGATGAATACCGCCCGACCGGTTTTTCACGGACCTATCCGAATTTGCTGACACAGGAGGGAATCCGCGGAAATGAAGAGTTTCCCGACGGGAGGACAAACACGATCTTGCCGTTCACCCGGTTTATAGCCGGAGCTGCTGACGCAACGATTTGTTATTTTCACAGAAAGGAGTTCAAACCCTGGGTCATTAAATCCAATCCGAATGCGCGGATGCTGGAAAATACGGCCTGTCACCAAATGGCATTGGCGGTGATCAATTACAGCCCGTTGCAATTTCTTTACTGGTACGATACTCCCGGCGATTTCCGGGATGTGCCTGAGCTGGCTTTTTTTGATGAGGTCCCCACGGTTTGGGACGATACCCGGATCGTGGCAGGAGAAATCGGCAAATTTGGTGGTATTGCACGCCGTAAGGGCGACACCTGGTTCGTGGGGTGTGTGACCAACAATGAAGCCCGGAAAATCTCTTTTTCGCTTGATTCCCTTGAACCCGGCAAAGAATATAAAATGACGGTTTATTCGGATGGCGGCGGGGAAGAGGAAACAAAGACACGCGTAGCGGTTACGGGAAGAAACGTAAACGCTCAGTCGGTTTTTGAGGCTCATCTGTTGCCCAGGGGAGGATGTGCGATGACTATTCATTTGCGATGAGCATTTCGGACCAGTTCGATCCCTTCAATTCTCGTTAAATTTTTTTACTTTTGGTATCATGTCCTGCATCAATTAAGAGCGATAT
>JBDKTZ010000176.1:0-8479 GCA_039679975.1 Prolixibacteraceae bacterium | reverse complement strand
TATGTGGGTCAGAAGAGGCATTAAAAAATTTTCTGTAAGCTAAAATTAGCTGAAACCTCTTTGCCTTCCCTTAAAACGATCATTGATATTTTTTTATCTTCCTTGCTCTGTAAAAGTAGATTAATATCGTTCAGCGACAGCATCCGGTGGCTTGTTTTATTCACTGAAATGATCTGATCATGTTCCATCAACCCGGCATTGAAAGCCGGAGAATCCTTACGTACTTTATCGATGGTAAACACAGGCATGCCGGGAAAAGGATTGGAAATATCCAAACCACTCATGTTGTAATTGAACTCTTCTTTTACTTTGTTCGTTGGCCTCAGCTTAATCTGGCTGTTCGGATAATCGATGGTCACGTAAAACCTCCGGAGGATTTCAGCCCCAAGGGTACCGTTCCGGTCATCCGAAATAATCCGGTCAATGAGCGATGCTTCGGGATAAGCCACAATGGGTTCGTAAAGCACCAGTGGTCCTACCCAGATTCCACCGATACGGGCTTTTTTCCCGTACAGATCGCCATTCAAGCCCCTGCCCAGGAAAGATTCTATATTTTTCTCCGGAATTGAGAGACGCTCATCCGACGCGGTTGATAACCAAATGGCATCACTGGCACCAGTATCAACAAGCAGTTTAACCGGTACTGATTCATTTTTGTCGGTCATTATCGTAGTCCGGACATACGGTTTATTGTGTTCAAAATGAAGAGGCATCACGATGTCTTTATTATTGATACGTTCTTTATAATACTTCGGCCTGACCAGCGTCAGTTTATTGGTGCTGTAATCGATCTCGACAATGAAATCTTTAAAAAGGTCGAAACCGATCAGACCATGAACCGGTAACCCCAGGATCTGTGAAATTTGAAAATTCTCGTCAATTACCATATGGATCTCCTGATTGTAGGAAACCAGTCCCTGAATTTTCATCGTATTATTGCCCGAACGGTATGCTGTAAGGGATTCGCCTTCACCCAAACCATTGATGGGCACAGGCTGCATGTAATTCAGGTTCAGCCTGTTCACAAAAGGCAGCTCGGTGATAATCGGAAAGCGGACGCCTGTGTCAAGAATAAAGTTTAATGTATCTGAATCATTAATGATTACAGGGATAATAATAAGATTGCTGGCCGTCTTAAAATCGATGGTAATGATTTTATTGCGGGGATTCGCAAACTCAAACCGGTTTTTTCCCGGCACCAGTTTCACTTTCGCTTCGTACTCCTTTGATTCACTTAAAGGAACATAATCTCTTAGCACCAGAATATTATCCTCAATATCAAAAATCAGGTAATAGTCCTTCATCAGCTTGTCCAGCACATAGCGGATCGGCTTGTTCGAAATGTTGAGGCTGATCTGTTTGCCCTCTACTAACTTCGAATTATAGGAATAATCCAGATTAAAATAAGCGCAAATACGCTCGATCACGTTTGCCAGCGACTCATTTTCAGCATAAATGCTTATGTTTTGATCCAATATCGTCTTTTGCTGTTTGGTGTCCTGCGCAACAGCATTCTGGGAACCAAGTCCAACGCAGCAAGCTGCGATGAAGAACACAATCTGGTTTTTTAATGCTTTTGTTTTCATAGCTTTCCAATTTAGGTTCGTTTCATCAATTATTCCGGACTGATTCCTGCTTCGTCTTCATCGGACAGATCAGCCTGAAATTGGTTTTTATTAGTTTCCTCTAAGAACTTTTTTGCAAAATGTAATTTTCCTCTGTCTGCACTACCTTCAGATCATGGGTCATCGAAATGACCTTCAGAATGAAATCGATGGACCGTCCCTCAAAGCGCGCAGTAAGCCGTAATCTTTCAATCTGCGGATCCTCTGCTTTGACTCTGACTTGATAGACTTTGTTTAATTGTTGAATCACTTCTTTTAAGGGCGTCTTGTTAAAAACAAATTCACGTGTTTTCCATGACAGAAAATTCGGGTTTTCATTTCTGCTTTTTTTCAACTCACCGCTGATTGCCGTCAGGATTCCCCGGTCGCCCGGGTCGAGTGTCAACTGATCTGCAACAGGCATCGGGTTAGTTGTTTTTATGATCTGTACCTTTCCGGTTTCGACAACTACCTCCACGTCTTCATTTCCGGGATAGGCATTTACATTGAAGCTTGTCCCCAGTACTTTTATTGTTGCTTTACCTGCGCGGATTACAAATGGCCGGGCGGGATCGGACCGGACTTCAAAGAAAGCCTCACCTTCAATTTGAACCTCACGGGTAGCTCCTTCGAACTCGTCAGGGTAATTGACTTTAGTATCGTGATTCAGGGTAACAACAGAACCATCGGATAGCTGTACACGGGAATTCCCAAACTGATCAAGGATCACGTTTGCCTGCTGTTTATCTGACTTTTGTCTGCTGCCTGCAAAAAATTCCGCAGAAGCAACAATCAAAGCAAAAGTTATCACAACAGCAATCTTAAGCAACCAATGATTTTGGACAAGCTGGAATGATTTTTTATCCGGGTGATGAATTCGATGTTTTACGTTATGAAAAGCGCTTTCCTTATCGAACTTCTTCAGACGGAAATACAGATCGATATTTCTGGCTGTTTCTCTGATTTCAATACCCTCCCGCGTCTTTTTCCAGTCAGCAGGCAATTCTGTACCACATCCCTCGCAATACAGCTCTTTTGCGATGGCACTCCATTCTTCGTCAGCGATATGTTTATTCTTCTCCATTTGCAATTAAGACAGTTAACCGGGAGAAGCACCCTTAATCATTTTTAGAATTTTTTTATCAAACAAACATACTGCTTCGCTGCAGTGGAGTTAAAGTGATCATTTTCAGCAAAATGGGATTTCAAAATCATTCAAAGATAAACGATTGTCGTATCAAATTGAGAAAGCATTTCTATACACGGTCATTGTAATCTTTCAGGGACTCGCGTAGTTGCTTTAACGCCAGTCCCATTTGAGTTTCAACTGTCTTCACAGACAAATGAAGGCGCTCAGCTATTTCATGGTACTTCAATCCTTCTTCACGACTTAGTCTGAAAATCTCCCGTCTTTTTTCAGGCAAGAGTTCTATGCTCTTTTCAATTTTCAGGCTCAATCCGACTTCCTGAAAGCACAGATCCGAATCGGATTCGTCCGGCATTTCAAGCCGCACCTGCCGTGCATAATGTTTCTCCACCTTTTCATGCTGGATCCGGTTGAACGACTGATTCCGCACCGACGACAGCAGATAGTGCTTAACGGAAGTTTTAATTTGCAAGGTCTTCCTTTTTGCCCAGATCTTTACGAAAATTTCCTGGACTATTTCTTCAGCTATTTCCCGGTCATGTGAAAATTGAAATGTAAAAAGGCAAAGAGAGGCATAGTATTTGTAAAAAAGCTGCTCAAATGCAAGCTCATTATCGTTTTTTAGTTCCAGAAATAGTTCATTATCTGATTTAGTTTCCATAAAATATATCATGCAAATCTGCCATCAGGATAAAGATATTAAAAAGTTCCTTGAATTATACAGAACCAATCAAAATACAGGACCTATTCTGCAACATAGTCTCCAAGCTGAATTTAACGTCAACTATATCTTTTTGTGAAAAAAGACAAAAAAATACAACAATGTCAATTGATCAATCGTTTATATGAATATTATTAAAAAGTGAGATAAGAACCATCATCATGCGAGCTGTCTGCAAAACAAACTGTTAAGCATGTAAACGTTTATAAAATAAACTAAAAAACAACAAGATGAAGAAAGTTATTCTGTTATCATTATTTGTAACTGCTTTTTTGATTAACGGGAATGCCCAGGATTATAATACCGGGATTGGTTTAAGAGCCGGATCATTCAGCGGGCTTACGGTCAAACATTTTTTGAACAGCAGCAATGCCATTGAAGGAATCCTATCCAGCCGGTGGGAAGGCATTGATCTCGCCGGACTCTATGAATTTCACAATCCTGCATTCAATGCTCCGGGGTTGAACTGGTATTACGGAGTAGGAGCTCATGTCGGATTTTGGGATGGTGATCACAAACACTTTGATTACGATGACGATGATCACACTGTATTTGGCATCAATGGTATTCTTGGGCTTGAGTTTAATTTCGCCCAGGCGCCTATCAATCTAAGTATTGACTGGATGCCTACCTTTAATGTTACCGGCGACGATGATGAGTTCTGGGCCGACGGTGTAGCACTGTCCATTAGGTATGTCTTTTAATAATAAGGCCGAAATTTTACAAAAAGGAGGAAAATAACTTTTTCCTCCTTTTTGCTTTGTCCAGAAGATTTTTCCATTATTTTTGCAACGCTGATTCAGGCCCGGGTGGCGGAATTGGTAGACGCGCTGGACTCAAAATCCAGTGGTAGCAATATCGTGCGGGTTCGATTCCCGCCCCGGGTACAAAAAACCTCCTCAAAATCAACAACTTGGGGAGGTTTTTACGCAAAATAAAACTCCCACCAAGGGAAAGTTTCAAAAAACTGATCAAAAAAATGGCTGATCAGGTTAAAAGCGGCAGCGGATACCATATGCAGGAAAGGAGAAGTATTCCGCTCAACCGACAGCACCGGAAATAAGACTAATACCCACAGGCAATCTTACCGCGACAAGCAAACGATGGCAAAAATTCTCGATAGGTACAGGAAAAAGGATTCCACGGAAATCCGAAAAGAAACGGAACCTGCTAAACCATGATTAATAAAAAAAGGAATGGAATTAAGCCGGTTCGAATCGCTTCAAACACGGCCGGTTCTTATGGTATTCCGTTATGGCCATTGTCATATCATATTTGTTTTGCATACGCGTCCAGAAGTCGGCACTGCCACCGAAAACGTCCTGTATGCGCAAGGCTATGTTCGGAGTGATGCTCCCTTTGCCGTTGACAATCTTTGATACCGTCAATCGGGACACCTGCAACAGTTCCGCAACCTTGCCTATTTTAAGGTTATTCGGCTCTATTACCTGTTCCCGGAATACCCTACCGGGGTGTATGTATGTGCTGATATCTCTTTCCATTTCGCTTTTTCCGCTTTTAATGATAATCTTCCAAACTCAAATCGTATGCCATTCCTGTCGAATTGTCGAATCTGAAGGTAATGCGCCAGTTGCCGGATATTGAACTCCCTGCCTGTCACCTTTCAATGGGTGTGGCTTCAATTTAGGGAAGGGATAAAGGTCATCGGGAACAATTTCGAGGTTGTCGACAATCGCCATAACTGTCTCTATCGTCTGAACCATTGTCAATGGAAGTTTGCTTCTGTCGCCTTTTGTCCAATACAGTTTCAACCCTTTGTGTTTTATGTTCTGAATCATTTTGAATATCGTAAACATACAATATACATTCTGTTTATGCAAATTTTTTCCCTTCATTCAAACAGGAATTTCCCGGCAATCATGTGGTTTAAGCTGCTGGAAAAAGAACGGGTGTATGAGCTGTTGCAAAACAGGAATCATCAATTGAACCTCATCCGTTCCGGTTTTTCGGCAGTCATTCCACCACGGCAATGGAACGCATTGTCAGACCGGCAGCTTAAACCGCATGGTCACTTCTCCGGTTTCCCGGTTTACTTCAATCGTCTGATTCTCCATGCCCATCTCTTTTCCTGTGGTCATTTTAAACAGACCCGAAAGAAACTGCAGCCCGTTATTCATCACCTTTTCCAGTTCTTCTACCTGAACGGCAGGTGTCCTTTCCGGTTCTGACCCGCTTACGTTTTTAATAACCTCGGCCGTTGTTTCCTGAGCATCGGCATCATCGCCCAATAAGTCGATTACCCCATCCGAAAGATTTTCGCTTGCAGTTGCAGCTATGCCTTGTTGTTCGGACAGCAGATTGTCCGATTGTTTTTCTTCCTGCTCCCGCTTTTCGGTTTCCGCGATAAACGCTTCCAGTTGCTGAATAAACTGAGAACGCCCCTTCGAACTGAAATCGACCGAATTGATGGTTCCGTTGTCGCCAAGCACGCTGTCAAAGAGGCTTTGCTTGACCAGCAAGCCCGAGGCGATCTGATCTTCTATGGATCCGCGGGTGATGAAATTGAAAATGGTCAGCTTTGCGCTTTTTTGTCCCAGTCGGTCGATACGACCGATGCGCTGATTTTTCTTAGCGGGGTTCCATGGCAATTCAAAGTTGATCAAGGTATCGGCGACCTGAAGGTTCAACCCCGAACCGCCTGCTTCGGTCGATAAAAAGACTTTATACTGCGGATTATTCTCAAATTTCCGGATGAGTTCGCCCCTTGACTGCACCGGAATTTTCCCGTTCAACTCTACAAAGCCAATGTTATTCTCCCTTAATAGTTTTCCGATCAGCTTGTGTACTTTAACCCATTCTGAAAAGATGATAATCTTTGACTCGTTGTTTGGCACGTCCAGTTCGTCCAGTAAAATATGTTTCAGTTCGTCCAGCTTGGGCGATTCGTTGGTCTCGTCGTCGATCAGATAAGTGGAGTCGCATACCATTCGCATATTAGCCAAAAGCAATTGCATGCGCTGAAGATCGAAAGGGGTCAGAAATTTTTTCCGAAGTATCTGGGACAGCGCTTTAGCATAAGAAGCGTGATAGTCTGTTTGCAACGGCGACAAATTAACCGGGATATCGACTTGCCGAACGTTCGGTAACTGGTCAATCACTTTTCTTTTTTCCCGCCTGATTAGTACTTCTTCGAGCTTTTTATTTAGTTTTTGAAGGTTGAAATAGCCATTTATTTTGTCGTATCGTTCCGGATCGAACAAGCAGTACTGGTAGGAGAATTCCCATAACGGCCCCAGAAATTCAGGATCCAGGATTCCAAGGATAGAGAAAATATCGATCAGCCGGTTTTCAATAGGGGTCCCCGTAATAGCCAGCTTGTGTTTTGTCTCGATAATTTTTCAAAGAAGAAGCAGTTCGGGTTTCATAATTTTTAGCCCTTTGAGCTTCATCGAGGATCAGAAAATCGATGTCGGCCCGGTTAATGGCAATCTGATCCCGCAGAACGGTCTCATAATTAATAATATAAAAAAAGTATTGATCATCCAGATACAGCGCAGCCCGCTCATCGGGAGTTCCCTGTATCACTACGGCCTTTTCGTCCGAGAATTTTTCCACCTCCTTCTTCCATTGCTCCTTTAATGAGGCGGGACAAACCACAAGCGTTTTGGTGAATCCGAAGATTTCCTTTTTCAGGATCGCCGTACCGATGGCCTGGATCGTTTTACCAAGTCCCATCTCATCGGCAATAATTGCCGTTTTCCGGAATAAGGCGAACCGGATTCCCTCTTTCTGATAATCGTATAAGTTGGCTTTTATCCTGCCAAAATCGGAAGACCAGCCCGTTTGGAGCTCCCGAAGTATTTTCTTCTCAAAAGCAGCTTCAATTTTTTTTATGACTTCCGGACGGATGCAAATATGAGGAAATTCGCTTGCCTCCCGGATAAATTCCAGCAGGTTCGTAATGTTCTCGTTTTCAATAACAGTCGATTTTTTGAAGTAACGGGTAATGAGCAGCTGCTCGTCAACGGTTAATTTGCCGGGATAGTTCCAGGTTATTTGATAATCATTGAGAGGATCGCAATAAACTTCAACAAAGGGGTATGCTTTCTTTAGCTTGTTAAAACGCGCTTTGTCTTCTTTCAGAGCCTTAAAAGCAAACATGATGTGCTTGGTGGTTCCCAGCTTGTTCAACTGCGAATCGAGGCTGTTGCTGTAACCGGTTTCGTTATCAAAGTCGCGTAAAAAAACTTTATATTTCACCCCCTTCTCGTTGGTCAGGACATGGTCGCCATAGATATTGTCTGCCCATTGAATGCGGTAAGTTGCTTTATCTGCTTTTTGTCTGCGTTCTTTCAGGACGCGGTTGATCATTCCGGTACGCGAGTACTTTTTGTGTTCCAGTTGTTCCCGGGGACCTGCCAGGTGAACTTCGTGTTCAGCCTGAAGCAGGCACGCATATGAATTTCTGTCCCATCCGGAAGCTTTTTCTGTTCGGGGAAATACTGTACCGTCATGATCGATATCCAGGCTATATTCGATCACTTCATTTTTAGCTTCATCATTAATAACCAATTCGTAACAGGAAGCCGACTGTGATAATACCTGACACTGGCCGTTATTAAAAAGAATTTCACCTAAAGCCAATTCTTCCTTGCTGAGCACGTTTTGCAGCTTCTCTTTTTGAAGCTTTATGATCTCTACTATTTCCATTGGATTCACTTTTACAGAAAAAACAAGTGGCGTAAGCGTTCGTTTCTTACGACAGGTTTGCTTTTCCAAGGATAGAAATAATCGGATGCGCTTAAAAAGACGAACTAAAGTTGGTAGAAAATTTATCGAAATGAATCTTATTCCGTTTTTACACATTTTTCCCAGTTTGTGCGGGTGTTGCAACAGAAGATCGAAAGTGCCCGCTACCGGTAAGAATTATTATAACCGCCCGGGCAGGCAGAAAACCGCCGATAATTATTTCGCTACCCTATCTCTTTTTAATTCTTTACAAACGTCAATACCACACCTCCCGTTAAAAGCTGCCGCGTAGACACC
>JBDKTZ010000620.1:0-22102 GCA_039679975.1 Prolixibacteraceae bacterium | reverse complement strand
TGCGCATAATCAGTAAAATTTTCTTCAGAGAATGATATAGAAATTCCCTGAACGGTTCATTTTTTTTCATAAATTTGAATGTTATTATTAATAAAATGTCTGAGAAGATGTTTTTAAAGGAGATCGTTGGTGCGATTTCCTTTTTTCTTCTTCTAGGTATTGGTTTTTTTCATGTATTAATTCTTTTAGGTTATTTTCGTTTTTTATATAAAATTATCTTCGGCTTCTCATATGTTCCATTCTGAAGTTGTTTCCTTGGGTGGATCTTGTATTCGATGGGCGAAGTCATGCTTAACTGCTTAAGCACATCTTCCAGTGAATCATCCTCGAAAATTGCTCTGAATGAAAATTCAACTAAATCTTTGTCAGTGATTTCTACGTTCACGTTATACCAACGTTCAATTCTTCTTGCAACTTCAGCCATATTATCACCCCTGAAAACAAGCCGGCCGTCAGTCCATGCTTTATATTTTGAAACATCGACAGAACTGACATTGATCTTACCGTCTTCAATGATCAGTTGTTCAGATGGTTTTAAAATGATATTCTCCGTCTGAGATTTATCTGAAAATTCCACCTTGCCGCTCTGGAGAACCACCTCCACGTATTTTTCATCCAAATAGGCACTCACGTTGAAGCTTGTCCCCAATACCTTGATCGTTGACCTGCCGGCACTGACTTCGAACGGTTGTTTTTCATCATGGAAAACATCGAACCAGGCTTCGCCTTCAAGGGTTACTTTCCTGTTTTCACTGAAGGGCACGGGATAAGTAAGCGTAGAACCACTGTTGAGCCAGCCTTTTGTCCCATCCGGCAAATTGAATGATACTCGGGAACCCACTGGCGCGAAAATGGAAAAATTACTTTTCTGATTAGAGCTTATGCTTAAAGAACCTCTTAAAAAACCCCATGCGCCTCCTGCAATGATTAAAGGCAAAAGCAATACAGCAGCGGCCTTCATATAGACCTTTGTCATCCTGTAAATAAAGCTCTTTCTTTTTTGTGACTCCTTTTCCCGGATAAGATGATGAACCCGGTCAAGGACTCCGGTTAGGTTAATATCCTCACCATAGGTTTCATGAAGAGTATTTTCCCAATCTTTTTCAAGATGATGCTTTAGATTTTGATTTTCGTGCCCATGAGTGAAAAACTCTTCAACCCAAGCAATTTCATCTGAATCGGCCATTTCACTAATATACCGTCCGATTCTTATTATTTCATTTTGCTTTAACATTCTCATCCATTTGAAAAGAAGAATAGGCAATTATTTTTCCTCTTCTGTATTGTTATACACGTGAGCAATAAGAATCTCATGAAATAAGTCACTCTTTTTTCATAAAATTATTATTGCTTCAGTTAATAATCTGTAAATGAGAATTTAGCAAGTAGTAAATAAATCAAACACATCTGAATGGCCAAATAAATTGATCTCTAAACGAAATACAACGCAAAGAAGAGCAGGACTGAAAGATGTTTATCTTTTAAACTATTGCGAATAAACTTTAATGCTTCGGAGAGATAATTATCAACGGTTCCCGGAGAAAGCCCAAGTTCTGATGCAATTTCTTTGGTCGATCTGCCTTCTATTCTGCTTTTTACGAAAATAGTCTTTTGCTTTTCAGGTAATCTGTGGATAATGGTTTCGATCTGCTGCAAGACCGATTCGTAATCGATTTGGTTTGCCGTAGTGTCAGACGCTTCCTGGCTTTCTGTCAATGCCTCCGAAATAAACTTTTTTTGGTATTTTCTTCGCCTGAACAAGTTACAGATTTCATTGTACGCGATGGTGAACAGATAGGATTTAAAGGATGTCTCCTTTCTGAGGTTTCGTTGATTTTCCCAGAGTTTCAAAAAAACCGACTGGACCAATTCTTTTGTTTCTTCTGATGATTTCAGATACTTTAATGAAAAGGCATAAAGCTTTTGGGCATATTTTTCATATACCAAATCAAAAGCTTCCACATCTCCTTTCCGCAGATTTTCAATCAATTCATTATCCGGTGGCAGTAACTTCAATTTCAAATAGCCTTTTATTCCATACAAAAATAGGTTTTAATTCCAAATATGACGGCAGGGGTTATTTATTTCAAAGACTTTTGAAAAAATTTCCAGATTTCTTCACTTGTATTCAAGTCCTTACTTGCCCAACTATGGCCGCCATTCACAACTTCATACAACCAAACTTCATTTCCGTTGATCCCATGGATGAATTTGTGAGAGATTACTAAATGGTCACTTTCCTGATTATATTTAGGCAGGGTGTCGGTTATTTCCTCTGTACAGCGGTTGGCAGCCGCCCAAAAATGAACAGCCAGCGGAACGGACACATATGCTCCCCAGCCTCCTTCATTTTTCAAGTCGCCATTCCATTCCGAAGTTTTGTCGCTTGTGCCGTGAATCTCAAAGACCGGAACGGGATTGGTTGGGCAAGGGCATGATTTATAGAGCCATTCCATGGTTAAACCGGCAATCGGGGCTACAGCCGAAAATACATCCGGGCGTTGACTGGCCAGAACATAGCACATTTCTCCTCCGTTCGACATTCCCGTACAAAATGTATTTTCACGGCTTAATCCATGCTTTGTTTGCAGGTGCCAGGCCAGTTTGCACAGAAAATCAACATCATCAATTTTCATATTTTCCTGAAAAGGATATCCCACGTTCCAGCATGTTTTTCCCCTTCCGTCTTTTTCCCCCTGCGGGTAGCACACCGCAAATCCATATTGATCGCTGACCGCGTCCATCCCGTATTGTTGGGGATTGGCAGTACCACCGTATCCATGCAGCACAAAAACCAGGGGAGCGTCTTTTTTCAGGTTAGCCGGCAGATGCAACAGATAGGTACGTGTGATACCATTGATCTTCACGGTTTGCTTTTCTTCTGCTTTCATTGCCAGGCAGAAAAAGAGGAATAGGGCCATCATAGCTGCGGGTGTTCTCATGTTTTTCTTCATTATTTGTTTTTATTGTTTATGCGAAAATGAATAATTTACTTTTTTAAGGTCACATACTCTTTTATTTGTGCTGTTCAGGCAGTCAAAAATCTTTTTTTATAGCAGCAAAAGCCTAAAGTTGAATAAGTTCTGCAGTTAACCCTTCTACCTGAGCCCGGTACTGCTTATCTTTGAATTTGACCGTCAGCGACCGGGATTCTTCCGAGAGGTTCCACAGTAAGACCGAATTTATTGCGGGATACCAGGCGCAGACTACCGGGAAATCTTCCTCGACATAAGGAACATTTTCCAGATCAGGTACTATTTTCCGCTTAAACCGGAACAGATCTTCCAGTGTTTCGGGCAAATACATGAAGTTGTTTTCACTTTTCAGTTCCCTGACGGCATGAATGATCTTAGAACGCCCGGCTTTTAATTTGCCTGCTGACACCTCTTTTGCATCAAACTCGGCCAAAAACGTCCAGCCTTCGGTATTAAGTATACTGGTTACTTCGAACGGAATGCCGATGGCGAGAAATAAACTGAACGGGTTATCATTTCCCACATACCGGCTGGCCATACCCCAGTAATGTTTCAGGGGGCCCCTGGGTGTTTGCCCTGCCACCAGCGTGTGAAGACGCGCGTTCTTTTCCATTGCGGGAGTGAGGGTAGACCAGTAATGGAGCGGATAAGGTGTCAGTCCACTCATGAACATCGTGTTGCGGACGTCGCTCAGCAGCGAAACATTCAACTTGGCAGCCAGGTTTTTCGCAGACAACTTCTCCGGAGGGAAGGCTGTTGTTTCACTGAAAGCAAGCTCGGGCGCTACATAACGTCGGTGAAACAAAGAACTGAAAAGCTCGTCTGTTTTCCCTTTCACTGCTCCAAACATCCGGTCATCGAACATCAACTCACCCACCCGCATGGGAGAACCTTTGTAGTCGGCCAGCCGGATCCCTGATTTTTCAGCCCCCAGGTACATCACCATGACCCCGGTTTGAATGTCAGGATCGGCCTGCTGCAATGACCGGTATGCCGATGACAGTTCATCGCAGGTGTAGTTTATCCAGGAATGCAGTGTCTCGGTGTGGTCTCGCCGGCGGATAGCTTCCAGAAGGTCGTACCACGAGTTCTCCCGGTATCCGTATTTGTTCAGGAATCCCTGTTTATGTTCCGGACAGAAGCATCCGCCGATCACACCGGGATAAACGCCGAGCCTGAAATCATCGTCGAAAAATACTTTTTTAAATCCGAGCGCTTTCGCTCTTTTAATGGCACTGATATTTTCTTCGGTCACCGGCGGATGAACGGAAACACCGGAATAAGTGGAGCCATCCGCATTGATTCTCTTCTTCCAGTGTTTAGGGGTAATGTTGGGTATTTCACCTTCTATTCCCAACGCGCCCTGTTTCGAGGATGTCGACAGGTTAAAAGGATGTCCCAGCGGCACATGAATGATATGGGCAGCGATACCTTTCTTCAGGAAACGGTCCCTCCAGAAGGCAATTCGTTCTTCAGGATAGTACCAGTAACCATTAATAAATCCGGTGAGCCAAATCTGGGTGATTCTGCTGTTCAAAATCAAACCGAAAAGTTCAGGGTGGTCGTCGAGGATTCCCGAAGATACTGAAAGATGAAAAGCTTTGACTTCATTTTTTTTAGTTGAAGCATACAAGTCACTTGTATTTTGCAGGTATAATGCACTGCTGGTTAATGCCAGGGACTTAAGGAAATAGCGTCGTTTCATATTAATTCGTTGAGGTACGCGCAAATCAATTCAAGATAACTACATTTTAAAGATTACCAAATTTAGTCGATTTTCCGTGAAAGACGATGCTGATGAGAAATGGATTCAGATCATGGAAGAATAGTTCATTCTTTCGCGTTTCCCACACGCATAATCAGATTTAGTTTTAACTCTCAAAATTTAACTGTATTTTTAGAATTTAAGAGAAGCAGCTGAGTACGAAAAATAAGCACAGTTAATTAGAAACAACAAAAACGGATGAAACAGATACCGCTTTACTTCATGAAATATGCGGGGAATGTCGTGACAATGGTTATTTTGATGCTTTTACTATCCTGTAGTGAAAGCCAAACGAAGGTTTTACCTGCACATGCCCATAACGATTATGAACATAGAAATCCATTGTCAGATGCTTTGGGGTGCCGGTTCAAAAGTGTTGAAGCGGACGTTTATTCAATTGGCGATTCACTTTTTGTGGCGCACGATTCTGTCGACATAAAGCCGGGGAGGACCTTACGCAGGCTTTATCTGGATCCGCTTCGCCGGCGGATCGCTGAGAATGGAGGTTCCGTTTACGGTGAAGGAACCGAACTGTTTCTTTTTGTAGATATCAAGGATGACGCCGTGAGGACCTATAAACTTCTTCACAAAATACTGGCCGATTACAGCGAGATGCTTACCTGTTACCGTGATGGGGCGGTTTCTTTCGGAAATGTCAGGGTCATTATTTCAGGCAACAGACCGCTAAAGCTTATGCAGGAGCAGCCTCTCCGGTATGCTTTCTATGACGGTCGCATGAATGATCTTGATTCAGGCCCGGATACTTCGCTGATGCCTGTGGTGAGCGATAACTGGAATAATTACTTTACCTGGCACGGCCAAGGAGAAATGCCGGAAAGGGAAAAGCAGCAATTGACATCGATTATGCAGAAAGCCCGGGGAAGAGGTTGTACTGTTAGATTTTGGGCTACACCCGATCAGCCAGGAAAGGAGAGAACTGCTGTCTGGACAGAATTAAAAAAACAGGGGGTCGGTTTAATTGGAACTGATGATTTGAACGGATTAAAAGTCTTCCTTAGCGAAAGCAAAGAGTAAAAAATTGAAATCAAAAGAAAGAGGCCTGGAAATGGCCTCTTTCCTCGCTATGCCAGGATATTCGTTGTCAGATTTTGAATGCTGGTTTCGATCCCCTCGAAAGGTTTGCCGTTACCCTGATTATCATCTTCAACAAAGAAATACTTCATTCCGGCAGTGTCTTTTGCTGCTAGAATCTTTTTGAAATCGATAATTCCGTCGCCAACCGGGCAGATATCATCCTTGATCACATCAAAGAATGGCTCCTGCTGAGTAAGCATATCCTTCAGGTGGAAAAGCTGGAACCGCCCTGGAAATTTCCGGAACATGTCAACCGGATCCTGTCCCGCTTTAGTGGCCCAGAAAAGATCAATCTCCATGGTGATCAGACCGGGATCCATTTCAGGCATGAAAATATCATAATAAGGAATGGTCCCGTCAATGTTCACGAATTCGAAATTGTGATTGTGGTATGCGAATTGAATACCGACATTTTTCATCACGGCGCCGACCTGATTCCAGTCGCCGATCATTTTTTTATAGGATTCGATATTCCGGTCTGCCTCTTCCACCCACGGCTGAACGCAATACTGAACACCAAGCTCGGCGTGCGCATCGGCCATTATTTTGGCGTTATCCATGGTAATGCCTGCCGCTTCAACCTGTGTATGGCTGCTTAGGACATCCATGCCCAGATCGGCTACCATTTTTTTGAACTCGGTTGGAACTATACCATAAAATTTTCCGTTGGCATAACCTGCCAACTCCAAATGCTTGTAACCGATATCAGATACTTTTTTCAATGTCCCGGGAACATCTGCGGCCATCGCATCGCGGACCGTATATAACTGGATACCGACGCCAAAACTTTTACGATCGATTGTCGCCGTCTGTTTAGTTGGCTTGCATGCGCGCGAACCAAGCATAATCGCACCCGCGGATCCCCAAGCGGCGATTTTTAAAAACGTACGTCTGTTGTTCATATTCAAAGGTTTAATAAAGGGTTACATGGCCATCAATTTTTAGACCAAAATACAGTGTTAAACTTAAGCATTATTGTTTTACTTTTCAATAAAAAGATACGCTGACTGATTTTTTTTTATCGACAATTAACCTTCTAATAAAAACTTAAGTTCAATCCAATAATTGTTTGTAATTTTGAAGTAACTATTCCTCAATCTTATGCAAAAATATACCAGAAGGGATTTTCTTCGCTGCTACGGATTAGCAACGGGAGCTGTTATTATTTTACCCCTTGGATTTTCCTGTTCCAACACAGCGGCGCCGTTAAATAAGCCTGTTGAAATCCTGATCCCGGGACAAGGTGAAGATTTGTTTACTTACATGATACGAATAAAGGGGAAATTTGACCAAACTCTGTACCGGCAAATTGTTGGCTCGGCAAATTCATTCAAGGAAGGAGATGCGGCCCAGGGATTAGCTGCCTTTGATGAAAATTCAAGGATCCACGCAAGAACACTTTTAGAAAATACGACAATAAAAGACATTTATAAAAATCCGCTTTTTACGGACGACATACTGGCACTGATTCATCGAACTACTGATAAAGATCAATTGAATGTAATCGGCACCTGGACACTGGGCGAGTTAAAATTATTTGTGCTGGAGAAAAGCGAAGCAGAATTAAGGCCGCTAATGCCCGGACTTTCGAGCGATGTGATTGGATGTCTGGTAAAGCTGATGACCAACGAAGAACTGATCCGGGCCGGGCAAAAAATATTTAATCCGTTGCCCGGAAGCAATATTGGAGCGAAAGGGTATATGGGTGCGCGGATTCAGCCGAATTCTCCTACTGATAACACCGACGACATCATGATGCAGGTTTTCAACGGATGGGCCTATGCCGTAGGTGATGTTGTGCTGGGAACCAATCCTGTATCGAGTGAACCGGAATCGGTTGCAAAAATAGAGGCAGCTTTGTTCGATGTTATAAAAACATTCGGGCTTGAAAAGACTATTCCCAATTGTGTCCTGGCTCATATTGACACGCAGGCTGAGGCTGAAGGTATTAATCCCGGCACAACGGGGATCTGGTTTCAAAGCCTGGGCGGAACGGTAAGTGCAAATGAGACCTTTGATTTGACCGTGGAAAAGATGCTTCAGTATGCCTCGACACGGACCGGACAGTACGGAATCTATGCAGAGACCGGGCAAGGCGCTGATTTTACAAACGGCAATGGTGAAGGTTTCGATATGGTTGTTCATGAATCACGTAAATATGGATTTTTGCGTGCTTTAAAGATGAAAATTGCAGAGGTTCAGCACAAAGATTTACCTGGTCCCTGGGTACATGTCAATGATGTGGCTGGTTTCATAGGACCTGAGATTTTTAAAACGAAGGAGCAACTGGTCAGGTGTTGTCTGGAAGACATTGTGATGGGTAAACTCCATGGATTAACGATCGGGCTTGATGTATGCTCCACATTGCATATGGATGTTTCTCTGGATGACCTGGCCTGGTGTATTGACCAGATCATGCCGGCCAATCCTGCTTATTTAATGGCGCTGCCAACAAAGAATGACCCGATGTTAAGTTACCTCACTACCGGATTCAATGACCACGTCAGGGTACGCTCAAAGTTCGGTTATAAGGTGAATGATGCCATGTGGGCATTCTTTAAAAAGATCGGGATTATTGACGCGGAAGGAGCTGTTACAGAACATTTCGGAGATCCTCTTTGGGTATATTATCAGTACTGCCTTGCAAAGAATGATCAGCGGAGTAAGGATGAAATTTATGCCGAAGGAAGGAAATTAATCACAGAGATCGAGAAAAGAGGCGTTCCTGTTGCAGAAGGATATGGCAATGACATCTGGGACCTGGAACCGGAGCTTGATAAGAAAATTCACCTGCTGTATGAGGATTCCAAAAAATGCATCTGGAGGGAAACGCCTGAACTATTGCTGACAACTGTTCCGAATGCTGTCGGTATCCGGACAAATTCGGCCGACCGGAAAGATTATATTTATCATCCGCCAACAGGAGAAGAGTTGAGCGAAAGATCCATTGAAGAGCTGGCCCGATTACGAAAAAACTGGAACAATAAGGTACCCGATGTTCAGATCATTGTTTCAGATGGTTTAAATGTGAGCGCGCTGACCGACGAAGGGCATTTAACACCTTACCTGGAATATTTAAAGTCTGAATTAAAAGAAGCGGGCTTAAGTGTTTCGGACACCACTATCGTCATTCAATATGGGCGCGTAAGGGCCGGTTACAGGTGCGGTGAATATCTTTTCGGTCAGCATACCGAACCAGACAAGGCAAAGGGGATCATTCATATCATCGGTGAACGTCCAGGGTCGGGTCATCATAATTTTTCAGCGTATTTATCTGCTCCCCGGGTCAGTACCTGGAAAGAGAAGGGGAAACTGGACCATAACATCTCAAAAGTGGTGTCAGGTATTTCCGATACGGCTTTAAAACCTGAGATTGCAGCGAGGGAGACTGTGAAAATTATGACAAGCATGTTTGATATTGTCAGCTAATCAGGACTTTCCTCATCTCATTCAAGGAGATTATCCACAATCGTCTAACTTTTTTATTTTTTTTCATTGAATTTTCTTTCAAATCGTCAGAACTAGTAAAAAAAAGTTAGGTTTGTAATTACAAACAGGCAAACTTTGAATAGATGAGACTTTTCAGGACAAAACCGGTTGATCAGCTTATCGCTGAATCAGATGATTCTGAACATGGGATGCAAAAGGTTCTTACCGCGACCAACTTGGTTTTACTCGGTATCGGATGTGTGATTGGGACGGGTATTTTTGTACTTACGGGAACGGCTGCGGCTATGCATGCCGGACCGGCAATTACGCTTTCGTTCCTTTTATCGGGTGTGGGATGTATCTTTGCAGGATTATGTTATGCCGAATTTGCTTCATTATTGCCCATTGCCGGGAGCGCTTACACTTATTCTTATGCGACATTGGGTGAGTTTATGGCCTGGATTATTGGTTGGGATCTGATACTGGAGTATCTTTTTGCCTCGTCCACAGTTGCCGTTGGATGGTCCGGTTACATGGTCAGCTTCCTAGGTGATTTTGGTATTCATATTCCGGACGAGCTTTGCTATTCGCCGATCGATTATACAAAAGCAGCAGGATGGTTTCTGACCGGAAATATCATTAATTTGCCGTCGATCTTTATTATTGGTGTTGTTTCGGCCCTGCTGATCGTCGGGATTAAGGAGTCAACCCGTTTCAACAATATCATTGTTATCGTAAAGGTTATCGTTGTTCTGCTCTTCATCGGTTTCGGTATGAGCTATATTAATGTGGACAATTGGACGCCATATATACCTGAAAATACAGGTACTTTCGGCCAGTTCGGCATTAGCGGGATATTTACGGGCGCCGGTGTAATCTTTTTTGCCTATATTGGTTTTGATGCCATTTCGACAGCTGCCCAGGAAACGAGAGACCCAAAGCGGGATATGCCCATCGGAATTCTGGGATCATTGCTTGTTTGTATGCTTTTATATGTTGCGGTATCGGCCGTGTTGACAGGAATTGTTGATTACAAGGACCTGAATGTCCCTGCTCCTATTGCCGTGGCCATCGATAAGACAGGGGATGCCCTTTTCTGGTTGCGTCCGCTGATAAAAGTAGGTGCTATTGCCGGGTTGAGTTCAGTGATCCTGGTATTGCTGTTGGCGCAGCCGCGTATTTTTTACACCATGGCAAAAGACGGTTTGCTCCCCAAATCTTTTTCCAAATTGCATCCGAAGTTCAGGACACCGCACATCACAACGATTCTGACCGGCGCTGTTGCTGCAGTGATGTCGGGGCTGCTTCCCATTAATATTTTGGGGGAACTGGTATCCATTGGAACTTTGCTTGCATTCACGATCGTTTGTATAAGTGTACTGGTCCTCAGAATAAAGAAACCGAACTTGCACCGGCCGTTTAAAACGCCATGGGTACCTTTTGTCCCGATCATGGGCATAGGCATTTGTATGTCGCAGATGATCGCTTTACCATTGGATACCTGGCTGAGGCTGATCGGTTGGATGGCGATCGGATTAGTGATCTATTTCCTGTATGGCTACAGGCACAGCCGTTTGACCGCTTTAGAGAAAAAGTAATAGTTTTCAGTGATTAGTTTACTTTCTGTTTTCAAAAATCTAAAATGAGATGTAAATTAGCATGTCGTAATACGGGTATTAATTCATTTAAATACGAAGACCATGGTAAAGGAAAAAGAAACTAAAGCGAAAAAGAACATTAAAAAAGAGCCTGCCAAAACGCTCAAAGAAAAAAGAGCTGCCAAGGAAGCCAAGCGAAACGAACGAAGGGATTAACACCTAACCTGACAGGTATTTTTTTCATGTATGGACCGAAATGCCGTTTTTTATGCAAGACGCCGGAGGCAGAAAAGATCTTTTTTTGCCTCCGGCATTTTTTGTTCCGCGTCATTAGGTCTCGGCGTTGACCAAAGTGACCGGCGTTTTTTTTAAAGATGAAAACAATTTTCGTTATATTAGCCAACGGTTTTAAGGACTAACCATCCTGGAAGCCTTCGAATTTTTAACCTAAACCAATTAATACAGTTTTTATGAGTAAATCAAACCGAAGACAATTTCTTCAGGCGTCTGCTACAGCTGCCCTGGGGACAGTGATCCTTCCAAGTATTGTTCCGTCTTCAGTGCTGGGGATGAACGGGAAAATTCCGCCCAGCGATCGTATCGTTATGGGATCGATCGGCACCGGGTCACAAGGGAACTGGAATATGGAGAACTTCCTGCGATTTAAGGAAGTTCAGTATGTTGCGCTTTGTGATGTGGATGCCAATCACCTGGCTAAAACGCAAGATGTTGTCAATAAGCATTACAAAAATTCTGACTGTCGGATTTATGGGGATTACAGGGAATTTTTGGAGAAAGAAAAGCTGGATGCCGTATGTATTTCCGTTCCCGACCATTGGCACAGTCTGACTTATACTGCGGCCGCCGAAAAGAAAATTAACATCTGGGGCGAAAAACCGCTGGCGAGAAGCATTGGCGAAGGAAAGGCGATCGTGAAAGCGGTTCAAAAAAATGATGTGATCTGGCAGACAGGAAGCTGGCAACGTTCGGTAGAAAATTTTCGTCACGGCGCTGAACTCGCGTTTAACGGGCGCATCGGAAAAATAAAATATGTGGAGGTAGGGCTTCCTGACGGAGGAAAAAATATTGGCACGCCACCGGTAATGGAAGTTCCTGAGGGACTGAACTGGGAATTCTGGCTGGGTTCTGCTCCAAAGGTTCCATACAGAGGCGTTTGTCACTGGGACTGGCGGTGGATACTGGCTTATTCGGGCGGACAGTTGACAGACTGGGCCGGACACCACATCGATATTGCCCACTGGGGACTGGGGCTCGACCGCACCGGACCTGTTGAAGTGGAAGGTACCGGAGTTTATCCGAAAGAAGGTATTTTTGATGTCCCCATCGCGTATGATTTTATATGCAAATATGCCAATGGCATCACGATACGTGTGGCCAACTCATCCCGACTGGAGCATGGAATGGGTGCCGTGTGGTATGGAGAGACAGGCTGGATTCATGTTGACCGCGGGCGTATATTTGCTTCTGATCCGGGAATCCTGGAAGAAAAAATGGGAGCAGGCGATACCCTGCTTTACAAGAGCGATGACCATTGGCAAAACTTTCTGGAATGTATTAAGGCACATCAGGAAACAATCACTCCTGCCGAAATTGCCCATCGCTCCATTTCTGTAGGATTACTGGGCGAAATCGCCATGACTACCGGACAAAAAATCCAGTGGGATCCTGAAAAGGAGGAAATTATAGGCAATGAAAGGGCCAGTCGTTTGTTGAACCGTCCCATGCGTGCACCATGGACACTTCCAGTTGTTTAAAAATCAGTAACCATGAAGAAAATTTTATTTGCAATCATATTCCTGACGGGAATTATCGGATGGATGAATTCCTGTAAAAGAGAAAGCCATTACAACACGTTGATCGTCACGGGACAGAATAATGCACATGACTGGACGGTCAGTTCGGTCATGCTGAAGGAAATACTGGAATCGGCGGGACTGTTCACAGTGAATACCATTGTAACACCGGAAAAAGGGGCCGATATGAGTAGTTTTAGCCCGGATTTTAGTTCTTATGATCTGGTTGTTCTTGATTACGATGGCGATGCATGGCCTGAAGCGGCAAAAAACGCATTTGAGACATTTGTTCGTGATGGCGGCGGTGTGGTCGTCTTTCATGCCGCGAACAATCCTTTCCCGGATTGGACTGCGTTTAATGAAATAACCGGGCTCGGAGGTTGGGGAGAACGCACAGAAGCCAGTGGTCCCTATGTATACTACCGGAATGATTCGCTGATCCGGGACAACTCGGCCGGCCGCGGTGGTTCGCATGGCCCGCAGCACGAGTACGCGGTAAGGGCCCGCGATGCTGAGCATCCGATTATGAAGGGCTTGCCGGCCAATTGGATGCATGCTAAGGACGAACTCTACCAGGAACTTCGCGGCCCTGCCAAAAACATGACGATCCTCGCTACCGCATACGCCGATACCGCCCAGGGTGGCACAGGAAGGGATGAACCCGTCCTGATGACAATTACTTACGGCAAGGGCCGGATCTTCCATACTGTACTGGGACATGTAGGTAAAAATGTAGAAGAATATCCGGCTGTAAAGTGTGCAGGTTTTATTACCACATTACAGCGTGGTGCTGAGTGGGCTGCCAGCGGAAATGTCACCCAGGAGCTTCCTGTCGAATTCCCGGATTCCATGAACACGGTCGAGTGGACAACATTCAAACCATTGACATTGCCTGAGCTGATGGAGAAGATAGGCTCGTATAAAATTGGCCGCAGTACGAAGTACCTGGTGAACCTTCAGTACCGGATCAGGAAGGCATCCGGATCAGAAGAACAATTGTCAGAAATAGAGAAGGCTATGGTTGACCTGATCGGTTCGTCAGGTTGTGAAACGGATGCCAAAAAAGAATTAATCCGCATCTTAAGCTGGGTCGGTTCAGAAAACAGCGTTTCTGCTTTGGAGAAACTGAAAAACAACGAAGATCTGAAAGATGATGTGGGCATGGCCTTATCACGGTTGAAACAGTAATTTTAAATAACTAAAAAACCGGATCTGCAAAGATCCGGTTTTTTAGTTATTTCCGGCATAAAGTTTATCTTTACGAACTTAAAACCAGGTAACACTTATTAAACTCAATGATTATGCGTTTACATATAGGAAGATACGCAATGCTCTCTCTTGTAATGATGTTCGGGTGGAGTGTTGTAAGCGGACAGGAGAATTATAAGACTGTCTCGACAGAAGATTCTACGAAAATTTACCGGGGAGGCGAATTTTATAAAGTGACTCAATATAACAACCAGTTTTCGAAGAAAAAGGCACCTAAAAATGTGATCCTTATGATTGGTGACGGGATGGGAATTGCACAGGTCTATACAGGGATGACCGCAAACGGAGGACACTTATTCCTGGAAAATTTTAAATGCGTAGGATTTGCAAAAACATATTCTGCCAACAAGTACATCACTGATTCCGCAGCCGGAGGAACCGCTCTTTCGTCCGGAAAGAAGACCTATAATGGAGCTATTGGTGTCGATACGAACGTAGTCGCGGTTCCAAATATCCGGGAATTTGCGGAACAGAAAGGGAAAGCAACCGGCGTTGTTTCTACCTCTGCCATTACACATGCAACCCCTGCGTCATTTGTGGCCCATCAGGCTGAACGTTCTACTTATGAAGATATTGCCGCTGATTTTCTGAAAACAAATGTGGATGTTTTTATTGGTGGTGGTTACAAGCATTTCACTGAAAGGAAAGATGGGCAGAACCTGATTCGTGAGTTGAAGAAAAAAGGTTATCTGGTATTGACCGATATCGACAGTATTCAGAATGTCAAAAGCGGTAAATTGGCCGGGTTAACCGCTCCGGAACACAACGGGCGGCTCGGTGAAAGAGGTGATATGCTGTTGAAGGCAACCACCACCGCGCTCAATATTTTGAGCCAGGACCGGCAGGGTTTCTTCCTGATGGTTGAAGGAAGCCAGATTGACTGGGGCGGACACCAGAATAATGTCCCCTATATTGTAGAAGAAATGCTTGATTTTGACCGGACAATAGGTGTTGCCCTTCAGTTTGCCGCTAAAAATAAAGAGACACTGATCATTGTTACTGCAGATCATGAAACAGGTGGTTTAGCAGTCAGGGATGGTAATCTAAAAACCGGAATGGTGAAAGGATCGTTTAATACAGGGTCTCATACCGGCATCGTAGTCCCGGTATTCGCTTTTGGACCTGGAGCAGAACAATTTACAGGCTTCATGGATAATACTGACATTGCAAACAGGATAAGAAAGCTGATGGGAAATTAGTATTTCTGATTCTCCCGGAAGTACAGTTTGTGCAGGAAAAGGCACGGGCTGTACTTTTTTTGCTTAAAAAAACTAAGAAATGATTGTTACCTTTGATCCGGAACTAACTAATATTAAATATAATTGGCTGAAGGGAATGATTATACGGATCAAGAGCTTGTGAGTCTTTTGCGGATAGGTTCGTCTGTTGCATTCAATATGTTGCTCGACAGGTACAGCTCCAAAATATACCGGTTTTCATTGAGCTATCTTAAGAACCGGTATGACGCGGAGGAAATTGTGCAGGAAGTTTTTCTGAAGATCTGGAAGATCAGGGAAGACCTTTCACCTGATAAACCATTTGATTCATTCTTATTTACCATCGCAAAAAACGGGATCCTGAACAACATCCGCAAACAAAAATCACAAAAGGCTTATCTCAATTATTCGGCTTTATATCCCGGGAAAGACGTGTTAACAGACGATGAGCTGAATTTTCATGAGCTGGAAAATGCGTATGAAAGTGCAGTCGATCAGCTTAGCCCTAAACGGAAGGAAATCTACAGGCTTAGCCGGGAGAAGTTTCTTTCCAACGCTGAAATTGCTGATCATCTTGGTATTTCTGTAAAAACAGTGGAGAATCAAATGACATCAGCGCTTCATAAGATCAGACGCACCCTTCGTTTACACGGTTTCTCCTTCCTTCTCTTTTTCGAACTCTTCAAATAGGAAAAAATTAAATTGCTCAATAGGGGTTTGATTGTTTAAAAGTGTACTCCATTTGTAGGCCGGACAGAAAAGTATTGTAAGCGTAAAGGATATTTAACCGGATTGCAATTAAAAAGTACGTTTTTAGCGCACAGAAAATGGAGTCAAAAGAAGAAAATATTGATTTATTACTGGAAAAAATCATCTCCGGCGATTTGAGCGATTCACAGCGATTACGTTTGTATTCCTGCATCGAATCTACTTTCCATGATGAGAAATTAAATGAATTCATGGAAAAACATTGGAAAGAACTTGGAATGGAATCTTCAAATGAAGATGAGCAGGATTTGAAGGAAACCAAAAAGCGGATCATGAAAATAGTCAGGGGAGGCAAAACCAAAGTGCCTGAACAGACGAAAAAGACTCCTGTACACCGGATGAATTACATAGTTCGTGCAGCTGCAATCTTAACAATCCCGTTAATGATCTTCTCCGGCTATATGTATTTCCGGTTGAATGAACAGTCATTGTTTTATGCAGAAGAGACTGTTATGCAGCAAGTGATTGCCACTCCCGGGTCGAGGGTGCACTTTGTTTTACCGGATCAATCGGAAGTGTGGTTAAATTCCGGAAGTTCGCTTGAATTTTCAAACGGGTTGATGAAACAGCAACAACGAAGGGTAAAACTAAAAGGGCAGGGGTATTTCCTCGTGACCAGGGATGAAAGGCATCCTTTTGTTGTTGAAACAGGGGATCTGAATATTAAAGTACTTGGAACTTCTTTCGACGTCTCAAATTATGTGGAAGATGAATTTGTCAGTTCCGCATTGGAGGATGGAGCTGTTGCTTTACTCAATCCATCCGGCGACAAGGAGATAGCTTCCCTGAAGCCGGGACAGCAAGCTTTGTTTCGTAAGAAAACCAGGGAATTGACAGTTTATCAGGTCGATACCAGGTTATTGACATCCTGGAAAGACGGAAAACTCATCTTTCGAAACGCTCCGTTGAAAGAAGTGGCCAAACAGCTGGAACGATGGTTTAACTGCACCATCCAGGTCGATCCGGGTTTACTTCATTCGGGTATTTTGTATACGGCAACCATTCAGGACGAAACTCTGGGTGAGGTATTGCAAATGATTGAAATATCAAGTCAAGTTAAAACAAAAATTAGAAACAGGGAGGTCAGTATATGGTCTGAATAAAAAAGGATGGTGGTACGAACACCATCCTTTTGTGAATTAATCATTATAGCATAATTAACTCTTGAAAATTCAAATGTATGAAAAAAAAGTGGTTCTTACAGGACTACAGGTATTTATTTGCCTGTGGCGTAAAAATCTTTAACATGATGCGCTTAGCTATTTTCATCATTGCCTTAACCAGTTTTCAGGCAATTGCGATTAACAATTTTGCACAGAGTCAAAAGTTCGGACTTAAAGTAGATCGTGCAACAATTGCTGAAGTTCTCAATCAAATTGAAGATGAAAGTGATTATTTCTTTTTTTACAACAACAAGTCAGTTTCGTTAGACAAAATTGTTTCGCTCGATTTGAAGGAAAAAACAATCGGTCAGGTTTTGGATATTCTGTTCAAAGACACGAATGTCGACTACACGATCAACAACCGGCAAATCATTCTGTCGGGTAAAACGTCGGTAGTAACAGGTATCCAGCAGAACAAAACGGTGTCCGGAAAAGTCACTGATCAATCGGGATTTCCGCTCCCCGGAGTGTCAGTTGTGATTAAAAGCACGACGTCAGGTACGATTACTGATATTGACGGAAATTTTAGTCTGAACAATGTTCCTTCAGATGCAATTCTGTTCTTTTCATTTGTAGGAATGCGAAGCCAGGACGTGTCGGTTAGCGGTCGCACGCAGTTGAATATCACCATGGAAGAGGAGACAATTGGAATTGAAGAAGTTGTGGCTATTGGTTACGGTACGCAGAAGAAAGTGAACCTCACCGGGGCTGTCGATCAGGTGACCAGTGAAGTTTTTGAAAACCGTTCCGTATCAAATGTAACGCAGGCTTTGCAAGGCGTTGTACCTAACCTGAATATCACGCTGGCAGACGGTAAACCCAGTCGCTCATCCAGTTTTAACGTGCGTGGAAAAACTTCAATTGGAAAAGAAGGGAGTGCGTTGGTATTGATTGACGGAGTGGAAGGTGATCCTGCTTTATTGAATCCCAACGATATTGCCAGTGTATCAGTTTTGAAAGATGCGGCTTCCGCTGCTATATACGGAGCAAGAGGTTCCTTTGGGGTCGTGCTGATCACCACAAAAGCGCCGGCAAAAGGTAAAACAACGGTAAGTTATACAGGGAGCTTCTCTGTTCAAAGGCCCGTTGCAATGCCCGATAATGTGACTGATGGATATATTTATGCCGAACGTTTTCGTGAAGCCTATAATGCCTGGAATAACTATTCGTCATTACCAAGCAAAATCAACAAATCACAACTTTATTCCGATGCCTGGCTCCAGGCTTTCAAAGAGCGTAAAGAGCAAGGTATAACCGAAGAAGCTGTCACCGAGGCGAATGGGAAATATACTTACTATGGAAATACAGACTGGTATGATGTGTTGTACCGGGATCAGTCACTTGCCCATGACCATAACCTCATGGTGTCGGGGGGTAACGAAAAGGCTGATTTTTATGTCTCGGGCCGTTTCTATGACTATAACGGGTTGTTTCAGTTTAATTCCGATACATATCAGACCCTGAACCTGAGGGCAAAGGGATCTTTACAGGTATATGAATGGCTGAGAATAACCAATAATATGGAATTTTCAGATATGACCTACCATAATCCCATTAATGTGGGCGAAGGCGGTTCAATCTGGCGAAATATTGCCGATGAAGGTCACCCCACATCCCCGGTTTTCAACCCTGACGGCAGCCTGACCATGTCAGCGGCTTATACGGTGGGAGACTTCATTTACGGGAAGAATGGTATTGATACCAACAAACGTGTGCTTAAAAATACAACAGGATTTACGGCTGATTTCCTGGATGATAAACTACGGGTAAACGGTGACTTTACTTTCCGCAATTACGACAATAACGATAATCAGAAAAGGGTACCGGTTCCTTACAGTACGCAGCAAGGCATGACGACCTGGTTGAGCGAGAAATACAATGATTATAAGAAATCTATCCGAAATACCTTTTATACGGCCACGAATCTCTACGCTGAGTATGAAGATACTTTCGCAGATGCTCATTACTTTAAAGGTATGGTGGGGTATAACTATGAAACATCAAAATACGAATCTACGTATGTTCAGCGAAATGGATTGCTGTTGGAGGATGGAGAAAGCCTGAATCTTGCATTAGGCGAATCGATTACCACTTCGGCAGGCTATGAGAAATGGCGGATTCTGGGCGCTTTTTTCCGCTTTAATTATGGGTTCAAGGACCGTTATTTGCTGGAATTTAACGGACGGTATGACGGGTCGTCCAAATTCCCGGGGGACCAGGAATATGCATTCTTCCCCTCAGTATCTGCCGGATGGCGGATCTCGGAAGAACCATTCTGGAAGGTGAACAGCAATTTTATTTCCGATGTCAAGCTTCGCGGATCATACGGTTCCCTGGGGAATGGTAATGTAGACCCTTACAGTTATCTGGAACTTCTGGAAATCAAGACGTCCGATCGTGTGATCAATGGCGCATTAAATAAATACACGGGTGCGCCGCAGGTGATCCCTGAGAGTTTGACTTGGGAAACTGCCACCACTCTGGATTTTGGACTTGATTTTAGTATGCTTAACAGCAGGCTCCGTTTTTCAGGAGATTATTACATTCGCAAAACCACCGACATGTACACGGTTGGAATGACTCTTCCGGATGTATTTGGGGCTGACTCTCCAAAAGGAAATTACGCGGACATGACAACCAAAGGCTATGAGTTGTCACTCTCCTGGCAGGACAAATTCAGTTTGGCGAACAAGCCTTTTAGTTACCAGGCTCGTGTTACTCTGCATGATTACACGTCAAAAATTGACCGGTACAACAACTCGACCCGAAGTCTGCTCGACTATTACGAAGGGATGACCGTAGGCGAAATATGGGGATACAAAACTGACGGGTTGTTCCAGTCACAGGACGAAATCGCCGGATACGTGAATACCATCATCAAATCATCGGCCAATGGAACTGTTTACCCCGGGGATCTTAAGTTTGTTGACAATAACAAGAGCGGGCAAATTGACAAGGGAGACGAGACAGTGGATAAACCGGGAGATAAAGTCATTCTGGGGAATACTGAACCCCGTTATATCTATAGTTTCACGTTCGATGCCGATTGGAAGGGGATTTTCCTGTCTGCCTTCTTTCAGGGCGTAGGCCGTCAGCACTGGTTCCCGGATAAAGAGTCAGGTTTTTGGGGACAGTATAATCGTCCTTACAACAATCTTCCAACCTGGCACCTGAACAATTACTGGACAGAAAATAACCGTGGCGCCTATTTACCTCGTTATGCCGGATACAACTCGTCTGTAGGATATGGCGGCAGTAATGCGATCAGCGACCGGTACCTTCAGAATATTGCCTATATCAGACTGAAGAATATCCAACTGGGATATACCCTTCCAAAGAATCTGGTTGCGAAAATGAGGATGCAAAATGCAAGGATATACTTAACCGGGGAAAATTTGTGGAGCTGGTCGCCTCTTTACAAGCATACCCGTGATTTTGATGTGACCAATACCGCGGGATCGGATCCTGACCTGACCTCGGGCACCAGCGGCGATAACTACAGTTATCCTTTGATGAAGAGTATTTCGTTAGGTTTGTCGTTAACATTTTAATTCGTAAGCAAGATGAAGAAGATACTATTTTTAATATTTGCTGCAGGAATCCTTTTTAGCGCATGCGATCTTTATGAGGCGCCTGTGGCCGATGCAGACAAAGATGCCATCTTTAGTTCGGAAGCCGGATTGAAAACATATATCTATTCTTTTTACAACATGATGCCTTCGGCCAGTGATTTGAACCAGATCGAGATTGATCTGGTCGACTTTGGCGCAATTAACAATCTGAATACCTTTATAACCAAAAATGCATACAGTGAGACAAACAGCAGTGGCTGGTCGTCGAAGGATGACTGGAGTAAATTGAGGAACATCAACTACTTTATTGCAAATTGTACTGATGAGTCTATCCCGGAAAATGTCCGGAATCATTATATCGGGCTTGCCCGTTTTTTTAGGGCCTATTTTTACTATGATATGGTGAGAAAATTTGGTGACGTTCCATGGATAGACAGTCCCCTGAATATGGACGACGAAAAATTATATGCCGCCCGGGACTCACGGGAATTGGTCATGGAAAAGGTTTATGAAGATCTCGAATTTGCCTGCAATCATATTACCACAACAACTGATGCAACCGGTTCTATGGTCACCAAGTGGGTGGCCTACGCAATGGCATCGCGGATCAGTTTATTTGAGGGAACGTTCCGAAAATATCATCAATTAAACTTGTCAACTCCATCCAATACCTGGTTGCAACGCACAGTAACGATGTCAGAGTACTTGATGAACAATTCAGGGAAAAAGCTTTATACTGCCGCAGGAGTGCAGAAGTCATACCGTGCGTTGTTCACAAATAATAATCCGCTGACAGATGAAGTATTGATGGCCGTATGCTCGAGTACGGAACTTGGTGTACTGCATCATGCAAACTGGAAATGGACATCGCCCACTTACGGGAACCGTTTCAGTATGATCCGTCCTTACATTAATACCTATCTGCAATTAGACGGAACGCCTTATACCACCAGGGCCGGATGGCAAACGCAAACATTCTATGATGAATGTCAGAACCGTGACTACCGTTTATCTCAAACGATCCGGACACCGGGCTATACCCGTGACGGGGAAGTCACTGCTCCTGATTTTGCCGGCTATGTCAGGACCGGTTATCAGCCGATGAAACTTTGTCTGGACGGGAAAAGTTATGATAACGCGGCCTTAAATACGAATGCGCTTCCTCTTTTCAGATATGCTGAGGTATTGCTGAACTATGCTGAGGCCAAAGCCGAATTGGGCACATTAACCGATGCAGACTGGGCCAAAACCATTGGTGCATTACGTTCGCGCGCAGGGATTACCGGCGGAATTACAGCTAAACCCGCAATGGTCGATACCTACTTCCAATCGACTTATTTCCCCTCCATATCAGATCCTGCACTTTTGGAGATCCGCAGAGAAAGGGCAGTCGAATTATGTCTGGAAGGATTTCGCTTTGATGACCTGAGACGCTGG
>JBDKTZ010000289.1:0-14257 GCA_039679975.1 Prolixibacteraceae bacterium | reverse complement strand
TTCATCAGCCGCAAATTCAGTAAATAGGTACAAAGGGACCCCTCGGCAATACCCGGGCTAAATTCAAAACGATCAACCAGTTTACGGCTTTCATTGATCCCCGGTTCAGTGACAACAATTTCCAGCCCCACTTCATCAGGAGAAAGTCCTTTCAGATCGAGTACGACTTTTGCCGGATATTCTTCACCAATACGGAGCACGTTGGTGATTCCATCGGCGAGCTGAATTTCCCTGACCTCGATCTGGTCCCATACTTTATTTACTTTATCTTTCCATTCGGTCAACTCGCGCACCAGATTATAGTTATTCTCTTTTAATCGTTTAACCCGACCGGCAAGAGGCTGATAATAACGTTGCCGATAATCGCGTATCATCCGGGCAGTCGTAAAATTAGGAGCTACCTGGGCAATCGTATTTTTCACATAAGCGACCCACTTTTCAGACACATCCCGTTGATTACGGTCATAATAAGTTGGTATAATCTCGTCCTCGAAAATGTTATAGAGCGATTCAGCATCCAATTCATCCTGAAAGTCCTGGACTTCATAGGAACGCTCCATAGGGAGAGCCCAGCCCAGGCCTTCCTTGTATCCTTCAACCCACCAGCCATCCAAAACCGAGAAGTGGATCGTTCCGTTCATGGCACCTTTTTCCCCGCTGGTACCTGAAGCTTCAAGCGGTCTTGTCGGGGTATTGAGCCAGACATCGACTCCCTGCAATAACATCTTGGCCAGGTTAATGTCATAATTCTGAACAAAAAGGATCTTTCCTATAAATTCAGAACGTTTCGATATTTCGACAATGTATTTGATCAGGTCTTGCCCCGCTTTGTCGGCCGGATGGGCCTTTCCGGCGAAAATGAATTGTACCGGCCGTTGGGGGTTATTGACAATTTTCGACAGTCGTTCCAGGTTACGAAACAGCAGGTGCGCCCGTTTATAAGTAGCAAAACGACGTGCGAAACCAATCGTCAGCGCATTCGGATCCAGAGCATTGAGAACTTCGCTAATCAATTTTGGATTTTCATGCCGTTGCACCCAAGTGTCAGCAAAACGATCCTTGATATAATCGATCAGTTTTAATTTCAATTGCTTCTTCAAATTCCAGATGTCCTCGTCCGGCGCCCTGTAGATATCGTCCCACCGATCAAAATCGAGTTGATTTCCTATAAATTCTTTTCCAAAATATTTCAAATGAAGTTCTTTCCACTCCTTAGCCGCCCAACTGGAATAGTGAACGCCATTGGTTACGTAGCCGATTTCAAGTTCTTCAGGAAGATATCCTTCGTAAAGATTCTTCAGAATATCCTTCGATACTTCCCCGTGCAACATACTGACACCGTTGATGCCAAGCGACAAGTTAGCCGCGAGATAACTCATATTGAACCGGTCTTCGTGACTATTTGTCTTGCCAAGCATCAGAAACTCTTCCCATGTAATATTAAACCGGGGAGCGAGTTTATTCATGTATGAGTAGAATAAATCCTGATGAAACGAGTCATGGCCCGCAGGAACCGGCGTATGGGTTGTAAACAGGGTTGACGCTCTCACAATTTCTTTCGCCTGATGATACGTCAGCCCCTCATCGGTCATCAATTCTGAAATCCGTTCAAGACCGATCATGGCAGCATGTCCCTCATTACAATGATAAACATCGGCCTGATGTCCAAGCTTACGCAAAGCCCGGATCCCTCCAAGGCCAAGCAGCATTTCCTGTTTGAGCCTGTTCTCATTATCGCCACCATAAAGATGATGCGTGACAAAGCGATCTTCGTCCCTGTTATCTTCGAAATCAGCATCCAGCAAATATAAGCTTACTCTGCCCACCCTGGTTTCCCATACACGTGCCCGAAGCTTACGCCCGGGGTAATCGACTTCCACGTGCACCCAGTTTCCCTGTTGGTCGAAAGCGGGAGAGACAGGTATTTTAGAAAATTCTTCTGCTTCATAGTTAGCCATTTGATCACCCTGGATGGAAATGTTCTGTTTGAAATAACCATACCGGTATAGTAAACCAACTGCTACCAAATCCACTTTCGAATCACTGGCTTCCTTCAGGTAATCTCCGGCCAGTATTCCAAGGCCGCCTGAAAAGATCTTCAAACTGTCATGTAGACCATATTCCATGCTAAAATAGGCAATTTTTGGTCCCTCCAACGATGCCCGGTCTTTCAGATACTGATGCAACTGTTCAGTAACAAGATTCATGTTAGCCATGAAGACTCTATCGTCGACCAGTTCAAGATATCGCTGATAGCTTACTTTTTCAAGCTGGACCACCGGATTATGAGCGCTTTCTTCCCACAATTTTCCATCAATATTTTTAAATAGCTCCCGTGCATCTGAATTCCAGACCCACCACAAATTTTTGCTCAGCTCTTTCAAAGGAGCCAGTTTTTCAGGTATGCTTGATTCAACAAACAGTTTCCTCCAATTTCCCATTTCCACAACAGAATATTTTATTATTCAATACTCGACCGTTCGCAATTTTCCTGCGAACAACAACACTTATCCTGCGATTGAACAGACGACAGAATAAAAAGATGCAAAAAAAATTAAATAATTACTGAATTACAGGTCGGCGCTACCCGATAAGTGATCAGATTTAGATTTAATTTAACTTCTCTTCATTTGTTTGACCACCGCGGTTTTCCCCGGGAGCGGCAGTTTTTTCTTCGTTCTGGCCTGCAAACTCTTTACTTCGCCGGCATATTTTTTCAGTTTTTCTTCTTTTTCCTCCAGCAATTTCACTAAAGCGGCAATTTCCTGTTCAATCTGATTTTCGGGCACGGCGCTGTTCAACCTGATCTTGAAGTCGCTCAGCACATTCATATAATTAATAAACGCTTCATAGGGGCTCTCGTAGGGATTAAAATAGGTATGGACTTCGCCGTCCGAAAAGAACTTGGTACACATGTAATAAAAGTGATCGCTTACCTGCAAGGCATCCCAGTCCTTGATCAGCGCTTCATCCTGAACACGCCTCATGCGGTCCTGCATTTCATATAGCTTGTTGAATGCTTCCTGCTGCATTTCGTTTCCCAGCCAGGCCGTTAAATCACGCTCCTCATCGGCCCATGAAGTTGCGTTCGGTACACTCACAGCCGCAATGGGTTGATATTCGTCAGCAATTTCAGAGGGCGTGGCAAATTTCAGTTCTTTGTCTTTTATCACTTCGTCGGGGAGTTCTTCCATAAATTTGAAAATCCCTGTCGATTGCGGCTGGTGTTCACCCATAGTTTCATAATTCATGAACAGGTTAACGATCTCGTCATTGGGATTTGCATTCAGCCATTTTACAAATTTTTGCGGCGTCAGCGGGTATTCATTCCAAGATGAATTAGAAAATCGGAAAGCGATGTCATCACTCAGCCTGAAATTTCGCATTAATACTTTTAACCGGGGATTAATCGCGTTACAATACAGATAATTGGGTGATTTCCATCCCAGCACGTGTTTAGCTCCTTCTGCAAGCATGGCTTTATAGCCCATGGAAGCCACAGCGGCCCCGATTTCATCGGAATAGATCAACTCCGTATTACTGAACACGGCCGGCTTTTGTCCGAAGTATTTCAAAATCAGATCATCATGTTTACGCACCCGATCTGCAAAGACCTGTCTGTCTTTCAGTGAAACCAGGGAATGCGAATAAGTTTCAGCTAAAAATTCAACCTCCCCGGTCCGGGCCAGTACCTGGAAAGATTCCAGCACTTCCGGTGCATACAAAGCAAATTGCTGCAGGGCAATCCCTGAAATAGAAAAGCTAACCTTAAACTTTCCCTGGTGCTTCTTAATCAGCCTGAGCAACAAGTTATTCATGGGGAGATAGCTATGATTTGCCACTTTCCTCATCACTGTTTCATTGGTAAAGTCATCATAATAATAATGATCATTGCCAATATCAAAAAACCGGTACCTGCGGAACCTGAAAGGTTGATGCACCTGAAAACAAAAACAAATGGCTCTCATATTTGGGTGTTTGTTTTAAAATTTTAAATAAATATCACGTACATTTTTAGCTGAATTCTTCCAGCGAAGGTTTTCCACTTCCTCTTTTCCATATTTCATGAACATGTTCCACACGGCAGGATAGTTTAACAACCCGTAAATTGCATCGGCCATGGCATGTGTATCCCAATAGTCAATTTTAACGGCATATTTCAGGATCTCGGATACGCCCGACTGATGGGAAATGATCACCGGCACGTTCGATTGCATGGCTTCAAGAGGTACAATACCAAATGGTTCAGAGACAGAAGGCATCACGAACACGTCACTCATCCGGAACATATCGAAGACATCGTCTCCCTGTAAAAAGCCTGTAAAATGAAAGCGGTCCGATATTTTCAGGGTAGCTACGCGTTTAATCATGGCATTCATCATATCACCGCTGCCAGCCATTACAAAACGGACGTTACTCATTTTTTCAAGTACCAGTTTCGCTGCTTCAATAAAATATTCAGGGCCTTTTTGCATCGTGATGCGTCCGAGGAAAGTTACAATTTTTTCGTCTACACCTTTTTTGAGCCTTAGTTTTTCTTCCTTACTTGCCGGCTCAACGGCATTGTAAACGGTAGTCACTTTCGCAGGATCAATACCATACCTGTTGATCACAATATTTCGTGTCAGATTACTGACCGTAATGATGTGATCGGCGGCATCCATTCCCTGTTTTTCAATTTCATAGACCCGCGGGTTAACACTTCCCCCGCTTCGGTCAAAATCGGTAGCATGAACATGGATAATAAGCGGTTTACCCGAAATCTTCTTTGCCGCGATTCCCGCAGGGTAGGCCAACCAGTCGTGCGCATGGATCAGATCGAATTCACCATCGCGGGCGATAACCTCCGCTATCAGTGAATACTTCCAGATCTCGTCCATCAGGTTATGATCATAGCGTCCGGAGAATTGCAGTTTACCTTGTTCATCGGTTTCTATAAAACGAACACTTTCAGGAAGATTTTTTTTGCTAAGTTTCCAAAATTCTTCCGGCCCCACATAGGGAATAAGGGCCGACTCCACTTCGTAATAATCAATTTTTTTCTGAAGGTCAAGGAAGTGAACCTCCTTTCGTGAGACAGGAACCGTGTTGGCTCCAATGAGCTGCATGTTTGCGGGTTCTTCATCGCCATATGCTTTTGGAACAACAAAAGTAACCTCCACATCATTGAACTCCGTCAATCCTTTTGTCAGCCCGTAGCAGGCAGTCCCCAGCCCACCGGAAATATGTGGAGGAAATTCCCAACCAAACATTAATACTTTCATAATGTCTCCTTTTTTGTTTGTCCTCTTTTTAATCTTCAAATGTATGGATCAGCTTATACGCCCTGATTACGGCTCCAACGCTCCATGCCTGCGAAATCGCACCCCGTGCGTTGTGCGGAGGATTACCATTATACATCTCAGCAATGGTCCCTATGCAATGCTCAGACATATCTTCTTCGAAATCGTCGATAATCTTCTTAACAAAAGGCATTCCGCCTGCTTTATGTATTTTAAGATAACCTTCCACAAAAAACTGAACCAACCACGGCCAGGCGGCTCCCTGGTGTATCGCTTTTTCACGTATCATCACACTCCCTTCACACAATCCCTCATAAACCGGGCTTTCAGGTGTCAGCGATCGCAATCCGCGGGGTGTGAGAAGCTGTTTTTTTGCCACGCTCAGGATCGATTTCTGCATTTCCCGGTCAAGCGGCGAATATCTCATCGCGGCCGCGATCACCATGTTTGGGCGAACGGTCCAATCTTTGTTCGTATAGTAAATACAATCGGCGAGGTATCCCCGTTCCTGACTCCAAAACTCCCGGATAAATGAGTTCGCAATTTTTTCGGTCCACCCTTCCCATTCATTCACAAAATTCAAGTCGTTAGCGGCACCGGCCAATTCCAATGCGAAACAAAGAGCATTAAACCAAAGGGCATTGACCTCTACGGGCATGCCTGTCCGTTTCACAACCGGCTTCCCGTTAACATAAGAATCCATCCAGGTTAGAGCTACATATTCATCTCCTCCGGTAATCAACCCGTCGGCATTCATTTTAATATGATAGTGCGTTCCCGCCCTGTATGCATTCAATATCTGTTTGATGGGAGACTTATATTTCTCCCATATTTTCTTTTTGTTGTCTTTTTCCTGTGCGTATTGCTGCAAGGCCCAAAAAAACCAAAGTGGTGCATCCATGGAGTCATAACCACTCGCCCTTCCGTCGAAAGTTTTGGGGAATAAACCACCCTTTAGCCGGCTAACCTGGGTATCGATTACGGCTTCGAACGTTTCCGGATTATCAAGCGCCAGGGTCAATCCGGGCAACGCAATGAATGTTTGTCTTGAAATGCCGTTATACCAGGGATACCCGGCAATTATCTCAGCCTGGCTGTTCACATCGCGGATAAATTGCCGGGCTGAATTTGTTAAACAATTGATAAAAGAATTACGGGGTATCCTTGCATGATATTCCCGAGTGAATTTAGCTTTGAATCCGGCAGGTTTGACTTCTGAAGTGGAAGCCGAAAAAATAATACTTTCTCCCTTCCTGATCGGGATTTCAAAATAGCCGGGGACAAAAAGATCTTCGAGATAATCATAGCCCCGTTCCCGTTCTTTGATATATTCGATATTATTATACCAGTCCGGAACAGGAATAAATTCTGCTTTTCCTGAGAACTGCATATATAATTCAGGATACCCTTCGTAGAGCCTCATCCTGATCCCGTTCGGGGCGGCTATGTACTTGGTATATGCGTACATGTTGGCTTTACTCAGATGGTGAACACTTCTGAAGGCCAGAAAAGGCTTCAGCCTCAATACGGTCGGAGAATGCGCTTCGCGCAGGATATACCGGATCAGGATCTGCTCGTCATTTTCAACCAGCAGCTGTTCTTTGTCAAGGATCACACCTCCTACGCGGAAAGTGGTTTTCGCCACGATTTCGGCATCGAAGTCCCGAATATATTTGTGCCCCTTAGGCTCGTAATGTTCCCCCTGATATTTATGAATACCCAGGTTAAATTCGGCATCGTGCTGAATAATGGTTTCATCGAGAGAAGAAAGCAGCACATGTTTGTCTCCATCCAGCTGGGGAACCGGGCAAATCAACAATCCGTGATACTTCCTGGTGTTACAGCCAGAAATGGTGGTACTGATGTATGAACCAGTCCTGTTCGACCTAAGAAACTCGCGTGCAAGCGAATATTCAAGGTTAACTAAACTACTTTTATCAAACTTTAAGTAACTCATAAATTTCAGACTTTATGCCTCGAACTATTACGGAAGAAAATGAAAAACCATATCGAATGTTGCACTAAATTAACGAAACTAATTTCTTCATGCTCTACTTTTTAATGATATTCCTGCAATTCATGTTCAAAAAACATTTTTTCATCCTCCATGTTAATATACGGAAAAGTAATTGTTAGCTCATTGATTTCATTCAGGGTATTGAGCAGAAAATATTTGTAGGCATCGGCGTCGGGATTAAACGGACGGTGTTCCTTTGCTTTTACTATTTTCATGATACTCTTCGAAAGCAGAAGACTGTCTTCAGCAATCATACTCCGGCTAAACTTATCCCAGATGTGATCGATTGCCACCTGGTTGGGGTGCAGGAGATCGGCAGCATAAAACCGGTAATCACGCAACTCATCCATCATAATCTCATAGGCGGGGAAATATGCGCAGTGTTCATTTCCGAAGCCCGTGATCAGCCGGTCAACAGCTAAAAGCAATACTGACTTGCTGAGCTGGTTTCCCGTTGCGCCGTCTTTCGAATGTCTGACGGGACTCACCGTAAATACTATATTCAGGTTTGGGTTGAAGGCCCGGAGCGCCGGTAAGAGATCGCGGTATACATCTACAATCTCACCTGCAGTAAGTCTGAATCGCCTAAAATCGGATTCAGGAAACTTATGGCAATTGGAAACAATCATCCCGGTCGCTTTCAATTCATAAATCCAGGCGGTACCCAGAGTAATAAACAGATAAGACGTATCCTGCAGAAAAATCCTTGACCGTTCCAGTCTGGTATTTATTTTTTCGAGGGTCTCTTCGGCAGATGTGGCGGAAAAGCGGCTGTGATGATCAAAACTGCCCCAGATCCCCTGATGTTCGAACAAATCTTCTTTCGTGTAAGGTTTTTCGACCAGGAGCCTGCGCAGACTTTTGGCGACCGAAAGCGGATTATATACGATTCCGAAAGGATTCAGATCGACCTGGAACTTCAGCTGTTGGAATTTCTCTCCGATGTTCTCCGAAAAGCACGATCCCACCATCATCAGCTTATCTTTGTAACTGATACGCCATCCTGTATCATCGATCTTTACCTGTGTAAAATATTTATCCATCGTCATCTCACTCGTTTTATTGGTTCCTGTTTCAATACCATTGCCGTTCGCGCCGGGATATACAGGTTTAGGTAGTGTTGACTTAACGGACCTGCCGAGGGTGCGGTATAATAAACAAGACTTTTATCAATCCGGTCCTGTCCGCCGAAACGGCTTTCATCCGTATCAAACAGGATCCGGTATTTCGATGCTTCCAAAGGGATACCATAACCTGTAAATGACTGGATGGGATTAAAATTAAAGACTAAAAGATAAGGTCCTCTCTGATAAGCCAGTACCTGGTCCCGTTTATTGTCGAAACGCCTGAAGATGGGGGGAATTTCGAGTAAACCGGTTTCCGATATCCATCCGATCATGACGTGGTCAAACTCCAGCAGCCGCTGATATTTTAGTTCCGGATCATCAGCAATACTCCATAGCCGGCGGGCATGTTTGAATGACCAGTTATTACCCGGCCTGGGAAAATCGATCCATTCGGGATGCCCGAATTCATTTCCCATAAAATTAAGATAAGCACCGCCGGCGCAACTGGCGGTAGCCAGCCTGATCATTTTATGAAGAGCCACCCCGCGGTCAACAATCAGGTTTGTCTGATCCTTGCGCATACTGAAATACATTTCCTTATCGATCAGTCTGAATATGATGGTCTTGTCGCCCACCAGAGCCTGATCATGGGACTCGGCATAACTGACGACGTGCTCATCCATTCGTTTTGATGTCAGTTCATAAAAGATCTGCCCCACGTCCCAATCTTCATCACCCAACTCCTTGATGATCCTGATCCAGAAATCGGGTACTCCCATAGCCATTCTGAAGTTAAAATCCATTCCTCCGAGCGATGAAGGGGTAGCCAACCCGGGCATCCCACTGACTTCTTCAGCAATGGAAATTGCATTGGGGTTGATGCCATGGATCAGTTTATTCGCCAGGTGAATGTAGCAAACCGCTTCGGGATCAGTATTGGCGCCGAAATAATCGGCATAACTTGTGAAGGCTTTTCCCAGTCCATGGTCGAAGTAAAGCATACTGGTGACCCCGTCGAAGCGGAATCCGTCAAACTTAAACTCCTGCATCCAGTAGCGGATATTTGACAAGAGGAAATGCAGCACTTCATTTTTGTTGTAGTTAAAGCAATAGGAGTCCCATGCCGGGTGTTCTCCGCGGCTGTCACTGTGAAAAAACTGATAACGTGTCCCGTCATATTTTCCAAGGCCTTCCACTTCATTTTTTACCGCATGTGAATGAACCAGATCCATGATTACAGTCATTCCCATGCCATGGGCGGTGTCAATGAGTTCTTTCAGCTCATCGGGCGTTCCGAAACGGGATGAAGGAGCAAAAAAACCGGAAACATGGTATCCGAAGCTGCCATAATAGGGATGCTCCTGAATGGCCATTAACTGGATGGTATTATAACCTGCTTTCCTGATGCGTGGAAGAATCCGGGTCCGGAATTCGCTAAAGGTATGCACACGTTCTTCCTCTCCGGCCATACCTATATGCGATTCATAAATCAACGGAGCTTCGCGGCCCCGGTTGAAATCAGCATGTTTCCATTGATAGGGTTCGAGCGGTTCCCATACTTCCGCATTGAATACAAGCGTATTCTTATCCTGGACGACCCGATTGGCCCATGCCGGAATACGTTTGCCGCTTCCTCCGGGCCAATGCATGGAAAAGGCATATAGATCGCCATGATGTAACTGGTCTTCTTTCAGGAATAATTCCCATTCTCCGTGCCCGTTCGAACTGAAACGGCAGTCTTCACTTTCCGACCAGTTATTAAACGATCCGATCAAGAAAACAGCGTCCGCATTCGGGGCCCAGTCTCTCATTACCCAACCGTCACTGGTCCGGTGTAATCCAAACCAAAGGTGACCTCCGGCAAATTCGATCAGGTCAATCCCTCCTGTCAATTCTTTTTCTTTTAATCGTGCGGCATCTTGCCAAAACGATATTACGGGCGCATATGGTTCAAGCCACGGATCATTTTTTACGAATGCAGGTAATTCCATCATAGAAGCTTTTTCCTAAAGGTATGGAATTTTACATCATCCAAAGTAAAGGGAAAGTCAATTCTATGATAAATTAGTTTTGAGTCGATATCCTGACTTTTTCAGGATTCCCACTTTTTGAATACAGTCGTAGAGGTATGTCCCCCAAATCCAAATGTATTGTTCAGCACTGTAACAACCTCCCTCTCACAGGCTTTGTTGGGAGTAAAATTCAATTGTTGATTGATTTCAGGGTCAGGCACATGATAGTTAATCGTGGGTGGGATGATCTGATCGGTAATTGATTTCACACAGGCAATGGCCTCGATAGCGCCGGCCGCGCCCAATAAATGACCTGTCATGGATTTAGTGGCGCTGATTTGGATTTTATCTAATGAATCACCGAAAATCTTCACAATGGCTTTGCATTCGCTGATATCGCCCACAGGTGTTGAAGTACCATGCGCATTGATATAGGTGACGTCACTCTGCTTCAGACCGGAATCGGCCAGGGCTCCTTCCATTGCCAGTATGGCACCTAATCCCTCCGGGTGTGTTGCAGCCACGTGGTAAGCGTCCGAAGCAGCACTGTATCCCGCCAACTCACAATAGATCTTAGCGCCTCTTTTTAAAGCATGTTCCAGTTCTTCGATCATCAATATACCAGCTCCTTCACCGGCCACAAAGCCGTCGCGGGTTTTATCGAACGGACGGGAGGCTGTTTCCGGCGAATCATTCAACGTGGATAAAGCCTTCATGGAATTGAATCCTGCAATAGCCGACTGGGTGATGGTAGCCTCTGCTCCGCCGGCAATGATCACATTCGCTCTTCCCAGTCTGATCAGATCCAAAGCATTTGCAATAGCGTGGTTCGATGAAGCACAGGCCGAAGTCACCGTGTAACTGATCCCATGCAAACCATACCTGATCGATATCTGTCCCGTGGCCATGTTAGAGATCATTTTAGTCACGAAAAAAGGACTGAACCTGGGGATTTTTCCACCCTCTCCAAAGCTTAAAACCGCCTCCTCAAAAGTGATCATTCCGCCGATTCCCGTTGCTATAATCACTCCAATTTTATTTCGGTCAGCAGTTTCCAGATTCAATCCGGAATCCTTCATACATTCATCGGCCGCGGCAATGGCATATTGCGTGTACAAATCCATTTTCCGTACTTCAGACATTTCCATATACTGTAAAGGATCAAATCCCTTTACCTCACATGCAAATTTTGTCTTGTGGTAAGTCGTGTCGAATCTGGTGATCGGAGATGCACCACTCTTTCCGTTGACCAGGTTTTCCCAAAAGTCGGGAACATTATTGCCAATCGGGGTAATTGCCCCCAGCCCTGTAATTACTGCACGTTTCATGTTTATTTGGTTTATATCCATACAAATTACCTGCTTAATCGCCGGTATAACAATTTTTCTTCAGGGTTTCAAACCTTCAACAATAGCCTGATGCACACTCTTATAATCGATCTTCTCAATCACTCTTGATAACTGTAAACTGGCAACTAAACCGGATAATACAAGAAAAGCCCTTGTTCTGGGGTCCTCCTTAAACGAAAAAATCCCTTTTCCCCTGCCCGATCCAAGAATATCGGCAAGCCAATTTAAGACCATTTCAGTCATCCTGATGAGCTCTGTTTTGGTCGAGTCACTCAATGTATTAAAATCAGGACCTAAAGCACCCACGATGCATAGCTTATTCTCCCGATGACTTTTAATGTATATTTTTATGAACGTTTCCAACTTTTGGAGTTCATCAAAATCACGGCCCTGCATATTCTCAACCATTTCTTCGAACCGCTGTATGTTTGTTCTCACAATGCTGGTTCCCAAATTACTTTTTGAAGGAAAATAGTAATGAACAGCCGCATTCTTTATTCCCAACTCAGTAGATATGTCCTGATAACTAAACGCGTTATACCCCCTCGTCCGAATAAGACTTTCTCCTAATTCGATGATCTTTTCCCTTGTGACAGACATTACTCCTCATTTAAATCCCCGACAAATATACTTACTAACAAGTAAGTTTCCAAATAAATTTAAAAGAACGTATACGGACGACAGCCAATATTAAAAAGTGTAATATATTTGGATATCTGTTTCCCACTTGAAGCAGTCTTACATACCACAGTCATAAAAAGCAAAAAAATGGAGAAAATAACGTGTACTCATTGTGGAACAGAAAACACTACTAATCACAAGTATTGTTTTAACTGTGGATTTGAGCTCCCGAAAGTGCAAACAGCGGTTCCGGATATTGCAGTACAACAACCAGTACAGAGAAAAAAGAGGAAGACGAAGAATTTAGCAGGAGTCATTGTCGGCATAGTTGCATTTGCTCTTGCCTTTTACGGATCTCAGCGACTGTTTTTCAAAGCACCCGAGTTAGATGAAACGATGATGAAAATGGCCAGTGAGATCAATAAAAGCTGTCCGCTGATGATTGATGCTGATACACGGCTTGACAATACAGTTGCGCTTCCCGAAAACATTTTTCAGTATCATTACACTCTTGTGAATGTCGAAAAAGCTACAGCTGACACATTGTCCATGAAAAATTATCTGGAAGAAAGCATTACAAACCAAGTCAGGACGAATCCACAGATGAAGTTTCAGCGTGACCACCAAACTACCCTGAACTATTATTACAAAGACAAAAACGGGTCATTCCTGTTTCTAATTTCGGTAACCCCTGAAGAATATGAATAACCCGCAGTTTCTGTAATCCCTTTAAGAAGGGCTTTTCTTAAGCATCCTTCATACCCTTAGCAAACCGCGAAATCCCCTGGCTGCATAATAAGATTCTGCTCCGTTGTGATACACGAAAACCGTATCATAGCGTCGGTCACAAAAGAGGGCGCCGCCGAGTTTTCTGATATTAGCAGGTGTTTTTACCCAACTCGATGTTTTTGTGTCGAACGGTTCAAGTTGCTGCAGTTCGCGGTATTGATCTTCCGTTAATAGCTCAATTCCCATCGCTGCAGCCATATCGACAGCGCTGTTTTTGGGTTTATTTTCTTTCCTGGACTCCAGGGCTTCCCGGTCGTAACAAAGGCTTCTGCGTCCCTTTGGAGTTTCGGCAGAACAATCATAAAACAAGTATTGGCCTGTCTGTTTATCCTGACCAACAACATCGGGTTCACCACCAGATTCTTCCATGGCGCCAAGCGACCTGAGCTTTACCGGATTAGCTTCCAACCTGGCCTGCACGTCGGTCCATTCAATTGCTTCATGGCGATTCATGTTCTTTCCAAAACGGACTTTCAGCGTACTGAGCAGTTCTTCATGTTCTTTTGATGATAACTCTTTGTTGTAACTATTCATGCCGTTCAAAATTTTGTGATATCTCTTAAAAAAAATGGAATGATATTTTGTTCTCAATCCAAAGTATCACGATACCGCGCGATATCTTAAAAGCAACGAACTAATAAAATTGTTCATCGATTATAAACAACGAGCAATAGACTCAAGTCGATATACGCTCAAATCAAGGAAACTCATTATGGCTATTCATCGAATATCACCATCTTTGGGTCTGAACAGCCCTACGGCACGTCCATCACGTTTTTATGAGTAACAGCTTTGTCTGCAAGGGAAACCAGCAGACTTATTTTGCCTTTTGTCCCATAAAGTAATGTTCCTTTTCGCTGAAAAGCACATTAAAGGTAGTTAACGAGCCGTACGCGCGAGTGATGTATTGCTGCAGATCGACTTTTTCTTCGTCTGTGAGCCGGGTGTGAGCGTTAATATTTTGTTCCAATACGCGGAGTCGATCGCGCACCATCACGATTTTGTGGAAAAAGGTCTCAATCGGCACTTCCTTCGTCTGAAGGCTGGTATTAGCGGGTTGCAGGATCAGATTGCCGCCGATCCATTTTTCGCCCAGCGGTACTACTTCCTGAAGCATGGC
>JBDKTZ010000432.1:0-9465 GCA_039679975.1 Prolixibacteraceae bacterium | reverse complement strand
GGAACATGAATACCGAAAACATTGTGGCTTTATGCGACATCGACTGGCAATATGCCAAAAGGTGTTTTGAAACCTATCCGAGTTCCAAACGCTATGTTGATTTCCGTAAGATGTTTGATGAGATGGGTAAAGACATTGATGCAGTGGTTATTGCCACGCCCGACCATACCCATGCCGTATGTGCGCTTGCTGCCATGCAGCTGGGAAAGCATGTATATGTGCAAAAACCGTTGACCCATTCGGTATACGAATCGCGTGTATTGCTTGAGGCGTCCCGGAGGTATCAGGTGGTGACTCAAATGGGTAATGAAGGCCATTCGAACGACACGGTCAGCGAAGTCTGCGAATGGATCTGGAGCGGGGCTATCGGCGAAGTGACGAAGGTAGATGCCTGGACCGATCGTCCCATATGGCCACAGGGCTTAACCCGGCCGGAGAAGGGAATGTGGGTTCCTGAATACATTAACTGGGATTTATTTATCGGTCCGGCGACACTGCGCCCATACCACAGCGTCTATCACCCGTGGAACTGGCGCGGATGGTGGGACTTTGGCACCGGGGCTTTGGGCGATATGGCCTGCCATGTGCTGGATGTCGTTTTTTCGGCAATGAAACTGGGGCATCCGTCGGCAGTGGAAGCATCTTCTACAGCGATCAACAGTGAAAGCGCACCTGTCGCGTCCACGATCAGGTATGAGTTTCCGGCGCGTCCGAGAGAAGGGAAATTCAATCTGCCCGCGGTAAGCGTAACCTGGTACGACGGGGGATTGCTCCCGAAACGTCCCGATTCGCTGCCCGACGGAGTAGAAATGGGTGAAGGCAGCAATGGCATCATTTTCCATGGTTCAAAAGGTATCCTGATTTGCGGCAATTATGGTGAAAAATACCGTCTTCTGCCGGAAGATAAGTTCAAAAGTTTACCCAGGCCAACTGCCCGGTTACGGAGAGTGGGCATGAGTCATGAGATGGATTTCGTTCGTGCTTGTAAAGAATCGCAGAAAAACCGCGTATTGCCATTGTCCAACTTTGAGTACGGTGGTCCGCTGAATGAAATGGTTGTGATGGGTAACCTGGCCGTTCGGATGAAAAGCTTGAACAAGGCGTTGCAATGGGATGGCGTAAATATGCGCATTACAAACCTTACTGACAGCGACGAGTTGAAAATTGTTAACGGTATCCCGGGGCAGGAACCGAAAAACATAACCCTCAACGCTGTTCAGGCGGCAGAAGAATATATTCGTCACAGTTATCGCAACGGATGGTCATTGGAGGTATAAATAGAGAGAAGCGGTGAAAAAAGTGATTCCTGATAATAAATTCCGACATTTGCTACTTCATAAACCTGATCTTTAAGACAATTGGACTCAAAAAAATCGGAAATACAGCTCATCCAAGCGTTTAAAAAAGGAGATACTCAGGCTTTTGAATTGCTTTTCAAGCTATACCATAAGCGGCTGTATTATTTTTTATTCGGGTTCTTAAAGTCAAGGGAAGATGCAGAAGAAATTGTACAGGAAACATTCGTGAAAATTTGGGAAAGCCGGGAGCATTTTTGGGAAGATTACCCTTTTGAGTCCTGGCTTTTCCGAATCGCAAAGAACACTTCTCTGAATTATAATCGAAAAAAAGTTAACCGTGCAGTCTTCGAGAAAAACTTAGGATTTTTTACCGATTTTTCAGATAATCCGGCTGATCAATCTATCCTCTTCCGGGAAACACAATCCATCATTGAAGTAATCATGAACGGACTGCCCCCCAAACGAAAAGAAATTTTCATATTACAAAAAATAGAGGGACTTTCCAGACAAGAAATTGCCGCTAAACTAGGAATTTCGGTTATTACCGTCGATCACCAGCTATTTATAGCAAACAAATACCTCAAGGAAGAATTTAAGAAATATAGTTTTTTGATGATGCACATCCTTTTTTTATAAAAAATCATTTTTCTTGCAAATATTTTGAATAAAGGAATGGCAGCTTTTGGATAGTCATGTGTATTGAATACATGATTTAAGCCTTATCTATGAAATCTGAAAATAAGATACTACTGCTGCAAAATTTTCTTAACGGGAACATCACTGACAATGAATTGAAGGATCTGTTTGTTTGGTTGAATACCGAAGAAGGAAGTCTGGAGTATAAAAAGCTGTTTGATGAAAAATGGTTCTCCAACAAATTTGAAACTGATAAAGATATTGATTCTTCAATTCTCTTTTCAAAGATTAAGGCTAGAATGGAGGATAAACAGCTGGCAGCCAGAAAGAAAATATTTATCAGATTAAGAAATACAGCGGCGATTTTTATACTCGGCTTGTTAATTCCTGTGGTATATTATAAGGTGTTGAACCCTGTGAAAGAATCCAAAGGTCTGATATATTTCAAAGAATCTTTATCGAACGAAAAGATAAGGAAGATGACTTTACCTGACGGAACGAATGTTTGGTTAATGTCGGGAAGCAGTATTACTTATCCCGGAGAATTTTCAGGGAGCAAAACCCGTAGCGTTGAACTTACAGGTGAGGCTTTTTTCGATGTGAGAAAAGATTCATTGTGCCCTTTCATCGTGAAACTTGGAGAGCTTGGATTAAGAGTAACTGGAACAAGCTTTAATGTGATGAACTACGGAGACGAAGAGCATGTTCAGGTTGTATTGTGTAACGGTAAAGTTGATCTGTTCAAAGGAGAATATCATTCTGATAATCGTTTTGTGCATTTGGTTCCGGGACAATTGGGAACATACACCAAAGGAAAAGCTGAATTCCGGATCAGGAATGTTGATGTTGCCAAATACACTTCATGGATTGACGGTACCCTTTTGTTTCGCGATGATCCGCTGTCCGAAGTATTGAAAAAACTCGGGAGGTGGTACAACATTGAGGTTGAAGTCAAGGATCCTGAAGCTTCGCGCTTCCCTTTTACTGCTACGATCAGAAACGAGAATCTGGATCAGATTGTCGATCTGCTGAAGTATACAACTCCTTTTAATTATTCGGTCGTAACAACAGATGGAGTAACCAAACTTGTGATCAGGAAAAAGCTATGACATATAAACTGAAATAAATCTGAATGCCTATGAAATTGAAGCAATCAAAAAAGGAGATGTGACCATCTCCCTTTCTCTAATTCATGCCTTTTCTAATTTCCAGTCAGCAAAAGGCATAAATAATCCGAATTACAAATTCAAATCAGTACAAAATTATGAAAAAAAAGCATTGTTCAATGATTTCACTACTCCCGTGGGTATGGAAATGTAAATTATTATTTATCATGAAACTGACCTTTTCCCTAAGCATACTTTGTGTATTGCAGGCATTCGCGACAGACACGTTCTCGCAAAACCTGAAATTGAATATCAACCAAAAAAATATCACTGTAAAGGGCGCCTTGCGGATGATCGAAGACAAGACCGATTATTACTTTATGTACAGCGCTTTAGTGGTAGACGATAAACGGGTGATCGATATCGAAGCTGTCAATAAGTCGGTTCCTGAAATCCTGGACGATATTTTCAAAGGAACAGACATTTCGTATGTGATCGACGGTCGCTTAATTGCCCTTTCAGAAGAAGGTGAATCGTCGTCTTTCATTCAGCAGGCTCGTCCGGTTTCCGGTAAAGTGACGGATACTTCGGGCAGCCCCTTGCCGGGAGTATCTGTCATTATTAAGGGTACGAACCAGGGAATTGTGACTGACGGGAATGGTAATTATTCACTGTTGAACGTGTCGGAAAATGCTGTTCTGGTTTTTTCATTTGTGGGGATGAAAGTTCAGGAAATTATGGTGGCGGGCAAAACCCAGATTAATGTAAAGATGGAAGAAGAGACACTTGGAATTAATGAAGTGGTGGTAACTGCATTGGGGATTTCAAGGGAGAAAAAAGTATTAGGTTATGCCGTGCAGGAAGTAAAGGGCGAACTGGTTGAAAGAAGTAAGGAACTCGATATTAACAACAGTCTGAATGGCCGCGTAGCCGGGGTTTTTGTAAGCCAGGGCCGGGCTAACGTAGGGAATTCGAATGCAAGGATCGTGATCAGGGGAGAGTCGTCAATCAGCGGAAGTAATACTCCGTTATATATCGTTGATGGTTTCCCTGCAAGTTATGCCGATCCCAATGACATTGAATCGATGTCTGTGCTGAAAGGTCCGGCAGCAACGGCGCTTTACGGGTCCCGGGCGTCGGGTGGTGTCATCGTGATTACGACTAAAACCGGAAAAAAAGCAAAGGGGGTCAGAGTTGATATCAATTCAAGTATGACCGTGGCGAACCCGAAAGTACTGCCCGATTATCAAACCGACTATGGTCAAGGGATGGGTGGTGTATACAATTCAGCCAAAAGTAGTTCCTGGGGACCTGCATTTGCCGGCAGTTCAGCAATACAGCAACTTTGGGGCGGAAACGAATGGAAATGTTATAAGGACAACGTCGAGAAGTTTTATCAGACGGGGACTACTTTCAATAACAATGTTTCCATTAATTCGTCCGATGAGATTTCCGATTTTCGGTTGTCTTTTACCGATGTCAGACAGAAAGGAATGATCCCAGAAACATCATTTCGGTCACATAATATCGATTTAAATACGAATCGAAGGCTGAATGATAAACTGGAGGTCAAAGCAAATGTTAAGTTCAAGTTGGAGAATACCCCCAATAACAGTTCGTATGACCCACGGTTAATGCCTCTGAATGTTAGTTTGGATGCTTTAAAGAATTACTGGAATGAGGAAACCAATTCCCAGGTGATCTGGCAGGATCAGAACGACAACCCTTATTTTTCGCTTCATGAAGATGAGATTGGAAACAAAACGTCTACATTGGTCGGAAACCTCGTTTTTTCGTATGATTTTACAAGCTATCTGAACCTGACGGTAAGAGGTTCAGGCAGTCTGACAAACGGTAAGGATTTTCAGGAACGGGCATTTGGTCATCTGGGAAATAACAGTAACGGGCTTGAAAATAAGTATGGATCCTATTATCTGAATAAATCCACATCAAGCGAAACCAACTGCGACTTTCTGTTGACATATAACAAAAGCTTTAAAGATTGGAGTGTCAAAGTTTCCCTGGGAGGGAATAATATGATTACACAGGGTGAATATCTGAACGCGACAAACGAACAACTACTTGTACCAGCAAGCTACACGATGTCGAATCACCGGCATTACCCCATTGTGAACAGCTATATTGGTCCGAAGAAAATAATTAACAGTCTTTATTCGTTCGCGAATCTGGGGTATAAAGACATGGTCTATCTGGATCTGACAGCGAGAAACGATTGGTCATCTGCTTTGCCAAGAGATAACAACAGCTATTTTTATCCATCTGCTGCATTAAGTGTTTTGATGAATAATATGATCAATCTGCCTTCGGCGATCAGTTTATGGAAGGTGAGGGCAAACTATGCAATGGTTGGAAACGATACGGATGCCGGGCAACTTCAGATGCTTTACTATTTTACCACAGGCTCGAACGGGACTGCAGGGATTTCGGAAGAAAATACGTTACCGGAATTGAATTTGAAACCGGAATTGACCACCGCCTTTGAGATCGGTTCAGAATTAAACCTGCTGAACAGCCGGTTAAAACTGGATTTCACCTATTATAAAGCGAATACTAAAAACCAGATTTGGGCGGTTCAATTATCAGATGTAACCGGGTATGAATATGCGATTAAGAATGCGGGCAAAGTCCGGAACAGAGGATTTGAGATTATGCTTGGCGGTACTCCCCTGGTCGCAAAGGATTTCTCATGGAATACATCATTAAACTGGTCGGCAGACCGCTCTGTTGTTCTTGAACTTGATCCATCTAACCCTGACTTGAAATATACCCAGTCTGTCGCTTCTTATACTTATACCATGGATCAGATTGGTGAACGAAGAGGCCAGATTTACAGCCGCACCGGGCGCCGTTTTATTTATGATCCCGAAGTACATGAGCAAAGCCTGGCTAAATACGACGGAGCGCTCTATTATGATGCAGCAAAGGATTTGCCGCGCGTGTCCGAAATTTCTGTTATTGGCAACGTGAATCCGGATTGGATCGCCGGGTGGGAAAACACATTCAATTATAAGAACTGGACATTATCAACGTTGTTTGTGGGTGTTTACGGGAATAGTTACTATGCAGGATTTGAGAAATCGATGATGGACGTAGGGTTGGATCCGGTAACAGGAGGTGACCGTGATGCTGTGTTGCCGGAAGGAGTTTGGGATAGTCCGGAGGGAGTCCGGCCCTTCCAACCAGGTGATGAAATCACGGCCGACGCTTATTACGGTGACTACCTGGTGGATGGTCAAATTAATGATATTTGGGTAAAAGATGGGTCTTATTTTAAACTAAAGGAAGCTTCATTATCGTATAATCTGCCTTCCCGGATCATCAAATATACCTTTTTAAAGGGAGCTACCTTATCGGTTATTGGACGGAATCTTATTTCTATTTCAAAAGCAAAATATGAAGATCCTGAGATTTATCAGGGAAAAACTCCGGGTATTTCTAATTCCGGTAATGTACCTATGCCGCGTACCTGGACATGCACGCTTAATTTGAAATTCTGATATAAAGTATAATGATTAAATCCAAAACAATGAAATACAAGATATTTTCACTGCTATTGAGTCTGATACTCTTAAGCTTTACAGCCTGTGATACCTGGGATGATGACATCAATATTGACAAAAACAGACCGGTATTCGATGAAAATATGACTCCTCAGCTTTTTGTAACGAGCTGCCTGGCTGGTATTTATGGTCTGGGGGCTACCGGTCCCTGGGAAACCTCATGGAATGTTTTGATGCCTACCACTTTATACAATGCCAAATCAAAGAGCCTGAGCCAACCTTGCAGGCATAGGGCATGGCATGATCTGGACGGGAATGTTTGGCCTAAATGCTATCAGAACCTGAAAAATATAAAACTTTTACGCCAGGCTGCGATCGGCGCCGGCGATGGGAGATACGAAGCGGTTGCCGATATATGGGAAACCTATATCATGTATATCATGACATTATTATACGGTGACCTGCCTTATTTTGGGGCAATCGGCGAAGAATTAATCTATCAGGTGGAATACGATAAACAATCGGAAATTATCCCCGAGATGCTGAATAAACTTAAGCGGGTTAATGAACTGATCAAGGATACAGATAACCCCATTGATGCAGAAACGGATTGGATCTATGCGGGTGATATTCAAAAATGGAGAAAATTCGCCAACGTGTTACGTTTTAAGTTGGCGATGTACTATCATAATGCAAAGCCTGCAGAAGCTGAAAGCATTATGAAGGAAATCATCAATAATCCCACTCAATATCCGGTTTTCAGTTCGGTGGATGACAATTGTAATTTCAATTACGACGGGGTAAACCGAATTTCACCTTTTTTCGCAGAAACAATATCGAGCGAGCAGAATCTGTTGATGAGCAATGTTTTTATTGAACGGTTACTGAGTTTATATGATCCGCGGATCTATCAGTTTGCGAAGCCGGTACAGAAAGTAAACTCTGATCCTAACCTGTATGTTTTACCCGGCAATAAAGGCACCGACAAGTATATTGGTCATTTATTTGGTATTACAACAAGTGATGGCGATGCGTCGATCTGGAACGGAGGGGTGGAATATTCGTCACGTCAGGCAACTGATTGGTTCAGGCCCGTTGATGCAAACTTTAACCCGACAGAGGCTGCAAAGAAGGTCCCCTTACTGCTTTCTCATTATCCGGAATTCTTGTTTTGCAAAGCCGAAGCGGCTCTCAAGGGATGGATATCAGGCGATGCAAAATCGTTTTATGAGCAAGGAATTAGAGCAAGTTTTGATATGTTCAGCGCTACTTTTACCGATGCGAGATATGCCAAAGCGTATGGTCCCGATGCTTTAAGCGGAGTGGAGGCTTATTTGAGTCAGCCACAGGTAAGCTGGAATGGTGGTCGTAATCAGCAGGTACTTGTTGCCGAACAGAAATGGATTGCTTCCTATCAAATGCTTTTTGAACCATTTTTTGACCACCGGCGTACCATGTTACCCGGATTGGTGGCTTCAGATCAGGCAGCCAAGTATGAAAGCACCGGGAGCGGAACCCGATTTCCTGCCAGGGCCGATTACCCGTCAAGTGAAACGGAGAAGAATTACGATGCTGTGATGTTGGCCAACGCGACTGCCTTTGATATCCCTGTGACCGGTGAAACCGATCGCACTGAAGCCAGAATGTGGATCCTGAACAACACTTCAAGTCCTTCACTTCAGATGCCAATCTTCAATGAACCGCTTAAAGCGAGTAATCAGTACCCTGGCCAGACAAACTTTAAGGCTTGGTACGATGCAAATTGGAATTCCATGTTCTACTGGTTAAAGGAATAGCTTCTTTGTTTTTGCTGAAACAAAAGAGCTTAAACAGAAAAATTCAATGAGAAAAGATCTCATGCTTTTCCCATTGAATTTTTCACCTGACTCTCGCCACTTCTCTTTTTACCTTTATCAGATGACTTCCGGATCAAGGATGCGCTGAAGATTAATGATCATATCGATTTCACGGCTATTACTTTTTATATTCGTATCGTTCTTTTCTTTGTGAAAAGTTCCGGAGTAAACAGCATTCATCCACTCAACCAGTTGCTTTTGTTCTGCAAATCGCGGTACGACTAGCTTCATGATTTGGTCAGCTTCAGCCGTTTTTCCGTTTTGTTTTAGCACCAAAGCTGTAATGAAGTCGCCTTCGCTGACCTTTTGCGGAGATTCGGGTTTGAAATTTTCAATCTTCTGAATGGCTTCATTGCTTTTTGTTTTATTGCCAAGCATTTGGTAACAAACCAGGGCGAAATAGTCTTCCAGTCGTTCGTCGACGATATAAGGACGTCCGACACCCAGGTTTTCGGGCCACAGGCGTGCTTTCTCAATGGAAGCCAGTGCTTTTTGATACTGTTTTTTATGGACGAGTTCCAGTGCATTTCCCAGGTTGGCGTTACGCCATAGGTCTCGTCCTTCGGTTGCTCCTTCATTAGGCAATACTTCTGTTTTAGCCAAACGATTCACACAAGATTCGTAGTTGCCGGTTATTTCAAACATTTTGGCTAAATGAAGGCTCAGGGAATAGTTTTCGGGATGTGCTTTTACCTGGTCTTTTATGAGTTGCATTGCATTCAGCGTATCTCCGCGTTCGAGGCAGAACTTCGAGGCAAACAAGCCTGTGCGCCAATCCTTCCCTGCCAGCTGCAGGGCGCGGTCAACATCAGAAGCAGCCTGTGGGTCTTTGGGTTCAAGTAATTTCGCACGAGCGATATAAAAGGGATAAAAATCGGGGATAGTCTTGCACGATTGCCAGCATTCCAGTCCCTGCTTTTTGCTGCCGACACTGAAGAGGATCAATCCCTTATACCAGTTAATTTTCCAGTCAGACGAAACGGAAGCTGCCCATTCCAATGGCTTCAGCATTTCGGCGCGCGAGGGGAAGACCATTTCGGGAGAATCT
>JBDKTZ010000354.1:0-2847 GCA_039679975.1 Prolixibacteraceae bacterium | reverse complement strand
TGTGAATCCAACGGCTGGAACAGGCCGCAGGATTAGCTTCCAGAATAAAGGTCGGAATTTTCATTCATACTGAAGTACTTCTGCTGTTTTTAAACTGAAAACCCGTATTGAAAGTACGAAAATAACTGCAAAAATGATCAGGGCCATTAAAATGACAGGAACAACAAACAGCCAGGCGCTTAGTTCGATCCGATGAATATAAGTGTCTAAGAACCAGTTCCTATATCCGTAGTATGACAACGGCACTGCAATAAGCATGGCTCCCGTAAACTGGGCGATAAGTTGTTTGGACAACAATCCCGACATGTCACCAAGTCCGGCTCCAAGAGCTTTACGTACCCCAAATTCTTTAAGATTTTGATTGATAGTGATCAGAATCAAGCCGATAAGGCCTATGACTGCGATCAGGATTGCCAGCCCGGAGAAGATTGAGAATACGGATGCAAAGGTTTTATCGGGTTTTAAATCCAGTCTCATTTTATCATCGAGTGAGAAATATTCAAATGGTTGATCAGGAAATACCGTTTCATAAACCGAACGTAATTTTCCAATCAATGAAGTATAAGTACTCGGTTGTATATTACTCATCTTTAGCGTCAAAAACAATTTCAAATGATCATCGAGTGTAATAACCGTAGGGACAGGTGCAGTTTTAATTGATTTATAATAAAAATCATCAACAATGCCAACAACTTTCCATTCTTCATTGGCGCCTGCAATCATAATCTGATCGACTGCATCGTCCGGACGGTCATATCCAAAACGCTCCGAAGCAAGTTTGTTCATAAGAACAGTACGTTGTGCAATCGTTTCATTTTTATTGAATTTACGACCTGCAATTACCTTTACTTTATAAAAATCCACGAACTGATCGTCGGCTGCAATCTGGAAGTATGCTTTGTCGTCCCGGTTGTCAAATCCTTTCCGGTGTCCGCCAAACCAATTATTGATTTCCTGCCCGGGAATATCCGATGTGAAGGTAAAATCATTTACTTCCGGAAATTCCAGGATCCGGTTTTTAAAGAGCAACAGCTTTTGGGCACGCACTTCAGGGCTATCAGCCGTGTTAGGCGCCCGAACAATTAAACTTGAGCTGAAATTGACCCCCATATCTTTTTTCATCAAAAAGGAGGCCTGACTGAATGTAACCAGGGTACCTGTCAGCAACGCAATCGAGATGATAAGCTGCGCGGTTACCAATCCTTTACGGAACACAATTCCCTCGGATGAGTTCTTAAACTTTCCTTTGAGAACAGCTGCGGGTTTATAGGACGAAAAAACCAACGCAGGGCATATACTTGAAGTGATAACTCCTGAAAGAAAAATCAACAAACCGGAACTTAAAAACTTTTTGTGGAAGAACAGATTAAAGTCGCTGATCCCGGTAACGGACTGGAAAACCGGATTAATTAAAATGAACAATCCAACAGCGAAAAAGAAACAAAACATATTAAACAGAAAGGCCTCAGAAACAAATTGTAAAATCAGGCTCATGGGGCGGGCCCCGTTGATTTTTTTAATCCCGATTTCACGTGCGCGTTCTATTGACTGGGCAGTAATCAAATTGACGTAATTGATCCAGGCAACAACCAACAGGAAAATGGCAAATCCATAAAGAATATTGGTGGTCTTCGCATTTCCGGGTGCTTCTGTTTCATATTCGATATTCGAATAAAGGTGGATATCAGGGACAGGTTGTAAATAGTAGTCGTCGCGCGATTGACTTGAATCTAAATCTCTCTGATAATTTTTTGCGACCATATCGGGCATGGCCCGCCTGCAAAATTCTTTGGAATCAATCCCGGGGGACAGCATGATATAGGTATGGAAATAATCGGCCCCCCAGTTGTTGAATACCCATTGCCGGGAATTGGTGAATGTTGGTAACGAAAATAGAAAATCTGATTTAAAATGAGAATTGGCCGGCATATTCCTGTAAACCGATGTTACTGTATATTTTTCAGTATTATTCACCGTCAGTATTTTCCCTACAGGGCTTTCTTTTCCGAAATAGCGCCTGGCCGCCCGCTCAGATATCGCTACCGTATTTGGCTGATCGAGACAGCTCTTTGAGCCTTGAATAAAAGGAACGGTAAACAGATTAAACAGCGAACTGCTTGCATAATAGGTTTTGGTTTCGTTATTGAAGATTTTATCACCTGTCGGGCTCTGGTAACTCACAGTGATATTATATTTCATAATAATCACAGCCCAATCTTCCACTTCACGGTAGTTGTCCTTCAACCATTTTCCTGTGGGGAAAAAGGAATTTGCCGTCTTCCACAGAAGTTTTTCTTGCTGGTATCGGTCATAGGCTACACGAAACACACGTGATCCGTTTTTGTGATAATCATCGAAGCTGCGTTCATAGAATACAAATTCGAAAATAAACAATGCGCTTAGGATGCCGACAGTAAGTCCCGCCGCGTTAATTCCAAAAATGAACCTGTGTTTTTTAAGGTTCCTGATAAAGGTCTTTAGGTAAGTAGGTGTCATGTTTTTTTAGGTAACCATAGTGTTGCTGTTGCAAAGACCGGTTTCCAGCTAAAATTATACCAAAATAGCAATGCTTTTATTTCCAGCTGTTTTATAAATCTGAAATCGTAGAACTGTCAAACAAATTTACAATTGAGTGTTAAATAATTTACCTCCTTTTGTCCTTCGACTTCCTGTCAAAAGCAAACCAAATTAAACATCCCGCGCATGCCGGATCGGGTTACCACAGATAGCTTCCAGTTCCGGGGTAGACCGGAAGAGGACAAAAAGTAAAGAATGACTCTATTCCAAAATCAGTTCGATGACCGGAATTTCGTCATGAGGCTTACAAATGGGTAAGGTCAGACTCAG
>JBDKTZ010000360.1:0-6173 GCA_039679975.1 Prolixibacteraceae bacterium | reverse complement strand
ATATCGGAATAAACCCTTCGTCTGTATCTGTTTGCTCAGAGGTGGGTTTATTGGCGCTCCTGCAGCCACAAACAACAAAAACGACCAAAAGAAGATAGCAAGGCACCGATTGCAAAATGTTCTTTTTATTCATACGGATGGTATAGATTCTTTTTATTTCTCCTGTATAGCTTTGTTGCGAAACCACATGGCTAAAACAGATCCGGTTACATTCTGAATCGGGCTAAACACAGCTGCCGGAATGGCAAAACCAGATCCGATCGAACTCAGGAAATCAGGTCTGGCTGATGGATTCAAAGAGTGTTGCACTGTTTGTTCCATCCCCTGAAGTTTTACCGCCATTGCCGAAGCCATTCCTCCGTTTTGCATACCCACTTCAAACGTCAAGGCACGGCAATCCTGCTCTTTCATCCCGATAAAACGGCAAAACCAGTATCCTGCAAAATATCCGCAACAATTATGCAGAAACATTGCCGGAACCAGAAGCAATCCCCATTTGCTGAGCAAGGTATCATACCCGTTAGCAACAATAATGACCGTGATTATTATTAGGCCGACCTGAGACATCAGCGAAAGTATGCGGGATAACAAATTGTATCCTCCTTTGGTAACTCGCTTATACAACAGCCCGGCAAAAGACGGTAACACAAAAAAAACTGCCGAATCCCGAAGAAAAGATACCAACACCCGATCAAAGACTTCCGCTAAGGCTATATACGCGATTAAATTTTTGCATGCAATCAGCAACAGGAAAGCCCCCATCTGCCAGTACAAACTTTTTCTTTTAATTCCCCCAAAACAAAAATTATTAAAACTCAACCCGGCAACAATCGGCAACAAAACCATCTTTACAATTTCCATTACCATCCCGATCACGTTGACATGTACCATATGCCCGGCAAATGTCTTTAAAAGCAACGGCGTCAGCAACGGAGATATCATCGTGGAGAATGCGGTTACAGTAATGGCTAAAGCCAGATTCCCCTTTCCCAGAAATACCATAACGTTTGATGCCATTCCACTGGGCGTACAGGCAACCAAGATAATCCCTACTGCAATCTCAGGCGGAAATCCGAACACTTTTGCGATTGAATACCCGATAAAAGGCATCAGCATATAATGACACAAAAGGCCGGCCATAACGCCTTTAGGCATTTTCAATACCCCGGAAAAATCTTTCAGATTCATATGGGAGCCCATCCCAAACATAATTAGCTGAAGCAAGGGGGCAATAAGCTCTGAAAACCTGTAACCTTCATAATTTTGAAAATATCGGGGGTATGAAAGAGCAACAGAAACGGCAGTAAAAATCCACATCGTATACGTGTAACCTTTCAGGCGGGGATATCCCTGCATGGCAAAACAAATACAGATCAATCCGGCAATCAGCAGCGGAGAGGCCAGCCCCTGGCTGTCGAAAACAAAAGCAGCCGCCGAAAACAGAAAAAACAGACCGGCCGGCAACAGAAAAAGCTGATGCCTGTCTTGTACGTCTGTTAAACCTTTCATAACTGTTCAAGTTGTTTGGTCAAAAATTGATATCCTTTCTGCACGATTCCAAGATCAGATCCGATAGCGAAGCAAGTGAATCCCAGCTTAATATACTCCGGAATATCTTCAGGATTTTTTACCAGTATGCCGGCCTGTTTCCCGCCTTTAACAGCTGCATCAGCAACGATTTTTAATGCGTCGTTAAATTCCATCCTTTCCCCGTGACGTACAGAAAGTTCCAGTTTCAAATCAGAAGGACCGATGAATAAGACGTCAACACCATTGACCTGTGCGATGGAATCAGCATTCATCACTCCCTCCCAATTCTCAATCTGGGTCATTAGAAAAGGAGGATCGGCTTGACGGGCATCGCCGGGTGTATCCAATCCATAGTTAAAACACCGTGCCTGACCGGAATAACCCCGGTTTCCGCAGGGAGGATATCTGATTGTATCAACACAGGCTCTCGCCTGGTTATCAGAAGAAACATGCGGTACCATAATACCCGAAGCACCCCTGTCAAGGGCTCGGGCAATCAGTGCCGGATCGAGTGCCGGCACCCTCACGATTTGTTTTATTTTATTTTTCCTGACGGCCTGCATGTTGGAAAGAAGGGAACTTTCAGTCAAATAACCATGTTCCATATCGAACAACAGCCAATCGAAAGGATAATTGGACACTATTTCTGTGATAATCGGGGAACCTATTGTTATCCAGGTTCCCCTGCCAAATAAATCTGCTTTTTTATTTTCAGTCATAGATCAGTAAGTTTTGCATCTCCGGTTAAACCGGAATACGCGAGTTGAATACGTTCACGGGTGATTATTTCAAGGGTCCTGCCATCGGACCCGGAACCAATCAGAAAGAAGTCATCATGCCTGTCGAAATAACCTGCCCCTACCCGGATTACTGCCTTGACAATCATATTCCGTAACAGGTGCAGCCAGAAACAGGATTCAAAATGATCGGGAAGTTCCCTGACTTTTTGATACCCCTGTAATACTGACACCATAAATTTCCAATCATGAAAACATGCTAACAAAGAAAGGTCATCGGTCGGATCTCCGCAAATTGAATCATCCCAGTCAATAAATGCGTTGATTTTGTCTTTGCTCCCTAAAATATTCCACAGAGCAAGGTCTTTATGTACCAGACATCCTTGCGCAAGATGCAGGTACGGTACATAACTCTCTACAATGTTATTCAAATTATCCTTTTCCGTTTCGGAGAGAAACCGCCGATCCGTCAAAAAATCAAGATGACGATCCCAGTTGAGCAGGAAATAGTCCTGATAGTTCGCGTGAAGTCCCTGCAACTTGCTTTCGGTATTTAAAGGGAACGGATCGAACGGACCGAAACCGCGTGGTTTGATGGCCTGCCATCGGGCTATGCTCTCCCCGATTTGTTCGCCGATTATTTTCGGGTTCAGCTTTTCCTTCTTATGAATTGAATTTAAATCAGGAAAGTCTATAAATTCCATGATCTGGTAAGCAAACGGTATCATGGCCCGGGAAGCGTCCACGGCGAATACTTCGGGGGTGTTTACTCCGTTCTTCCTGACCTCGTCCATCACTTTAGCCTCGATCCCCATATAATTATCTCCTTCCGGACCGTCTTCGATCCGGAGGAAATAGGTACCTCCTTTGAAAAATACCTGGTAGGTAATGTGATTTCCCTGTCCTCCCGCAGGGCGGAAAGTAAACTCATTACTTCCAAAATATCCGGACAGGAGGGCGGTTACCTCATCTCCGTAATTTACCGGGATCGTCTTTTGCCCGCTCTCCTGAAGGGCATAAAATGCATGCGGACGGTCGCATTTCCAGTAATATATTGATTTTCTGTCAATCATCAGATTTTCATAATTTTCAACTAAAATATCCCCGCGGTGCCCGACAGGCTGACTTCAGAGCATCCGGGGGATTGACCGGTTTTTATTTCGTGTTTTTTAGTGGCCGGGCGATGACCATTTTCAGCTTCGACTGCGGACTGACGATCTTACCTGCCAGAATATCTTCTTCGGTGAATTTTGCCATTGTGATCTCTCCCGGCCCCCGGTTGTGGTCGTATGAAATATAAATGGTCCCGTCGGGCGCCTGGAATCCGTCGGGGTAGGTTACCTTATCCCTGTCTTCAAAAACGAGTCCTCCCTTCCATGTTTTGCCGTCATCTTCGGATAACCAGGCGCTGAACTGATTACGGCCATGATGTTCGTTTAATTGGTCGCCGTTTTTCACCAGCAGGATACGTCCCGACGCCAATCGACGGAAAAAGAACCGCGAAGCGGGATGTTGGATGTTTGCAGCAGTAAAAGCAGGTTCACTCCAGGTAACGCCTTTATTGTCTGAAAAGGATTCCATGATCCCTTTTCTTGTCCGTGCCATCATCCACAATTTCCCGTCTCTCTTTTCAACGATCATCGCTTCGTGCCAATCCGGATCGGGAAATGTCCTGATACCACGCAATTCCCAACTTTTCCCCTGATCTTTCGAGACCAGCACATTCACGCCGCGGTAACGGTCAAGTTCAGGGAAGACGCCGTTGAACGGCCCAAAGCCCCCATTTTGCAAGAGATAAGACGGCAACATCCATTCGCCTGACGAGAGGACAAGCGGTTTACACAGCATGGATCCATGCCAGATGCGTTTTGGCTCCGACCACACAGGATTATCCGCATCCGGATTTTCGCAGACGATTGCCCAAAGACCGCTTCGTCCGTCGAAATGGTTCATGGTCTGGTCGAAGAATAACCAAAGTTTTCCCGACGGATCAGTCCAGAAATTGCCGATGATGACGGTCCTGGGGATTGGTAACGAGGACGAACGCCCGTCAATGACCAACCGTGGCTTCGACCAGGTTTCACCGTTATCGTCGCTGGTCGCCGCCAGCAGAAAGGATCTCGGGCAGTCGCATTCGCCTATCCATGCCGACCAGATACGCCCTTTGGCCGTTCGCTCGATTGTAAGGGCCATCACATAATCCTGGGTATTATAATCATACTCCGGCAAATACCCGGTTTTTATTTCAGGCGGGATCAGCGCCAGGTCGGCAATCCGACGCATGGTACCGGCCTCATACCGCTTTACTTCTTCAGTCGTCATTTTTTGAAACTTCGATTCGCTCCTCTTATTCGGACGATGTTGAAGCCATTTGTTGTTTTGACCCATACAAGATATGGCAACCGCAACGAATAAAACACTTAATAATTTCTTCATTTTCAATATCTTATTGCTGACATTATAAGACCTCGTCTTCTTCGCTTACCGGAGCCTTGACGTTGGCTATTATTTCCGTAATATGATAGGTTACATTATTCGTCGCGGTAAACGAATAATGCAGCTCAAATCGTTGCCGTTCCCGGTCATAGCTGCTTCCACTCAGATCGGCCACATTCGCATTGCCGTGAGGAGCGATGGTGACAGTAGCGCTGTCGGCCGCGATGGTAAGCACCATAAAATTAGTATCCAGATACTGCATGTCGCCGGGGAGGTTGTGTACAGGCATTAATACCGTATTGGCCGATAACGCTTTCAATGCGGGTTGTACGGTACGGGCAACCTTTGCCGATTCGGAAGAAATACCGGTGTAGCTGCCAGAGTATCCGTTTATCATGACAGGTTCATATACAATAGACTCCAGCTGAACATTCATGTCATACCCCGAGCTGTTCGACACAATAGTCATCGGCAGCGTATAGGGCTTGAGCGGGTCCAGGTCGTCGACATGAAACGGAACCTCCAATGTACCGTACTGTTGACCTGCCCTGATGGTCACCTCCGGATTAGCGGGTAGTTCATAATGATCCTGGGGCAGAAGTTCCCGGGCAACATACGAAGGGTCGCTCAATGTTCTGACAGCATTGAGCGAATCAAGCGGATTCCTGTCGAACTCCAGCTGGACTGTGACATCATTCGTAACAGGTTCCGATGATGCACAATAAACAGAAAACACCATTTTGTTCTGTTCTCCGTAAAAATGCTCTGCCTGATAAAGCAGGTTATTGCTGTTAACCATATAAATGGTCTTTTCATACTGTTCACCGTAATCCACCTCATTGGAACACGACACAGTCAGCATCATCCCGGCAAGGACAAGTGCGTATATTTTTATCATCTGATTTGATTCCATCTTGTTCTCGGTTTTTAACTTTTTATTATCAGTATCCCTGCATCTGATCCAGATTAGGATTCTTATCGATCTCCGCTTTGGGTATAGGCCAGAAAGTCTGCCGGTCCGTGAACACCCTGTAAAGATAAGGCATTTCCCTTAGCTCGATGACATTATAATACAGGTCTCTTTCTGTCTCCTTTGCATCGACGTTTACCCCCAATACGGGCTGATTTTCAAAGAAGACCGCCCGTTTGTTCCGGCGCAGGTCGAAGTACCGCCTGTTTTCCCAGGCCATCTCGATTTGTCGTTCGCGCTCGATCAACTCACGCATGCGTTGAGGGTCTGCAGCGTCCGCAGCGGTAATCCCCGGTAAACCTGCCCGGTAACGGATCAAATTGAAGCAGCGCCGTATTTCCGTCTCGTCACGAAACACAGTAACATCGCCGATGGTATAGGACTGATCCAACTCGTTCATGGCTTCCGCATAATTCAGGTAAACCTCTGCCATGCGATAAACAATATTGTATTTATACTTCTGGCGACCGTTGGCTTGCCATGAATCTTCGTAATGGAGA
>JBDKTZ010000395.1:0-2006 GCA_039679975.1 Prolixibacteraceae bacterium | reverse complement strand
ACAATAACTTGCTTCATGTGTCTAATTATTGGTTTAAGTAATATGATCACCAAAAGTAAATAATTGGTTGCAGCGATCCTAACAAAGACTGTTAAATACTTTAAACCGGATATAATCTGTTTTTATTTGTGATAACCCGAACAGATGAGCTTCCTGCTTTCCAATGACTGCGTCGGATTTGGTGTATTCAGCGAATTTTTCGAACTTAAGCAAATAATTTTCATTGGCTAAAAACATTTTTTTGCCTTTCGTGTTATTGATCCATCCCAAAATTCATCTTGCCTTTTGATCTCCTTTATACCCAGGTTTAATAATTAAAATAATAAACATAAACCCAAGCAAAATGAAGAAAAGGCGGTATTTAAGATGGATTTTTAGTGTCCTTGTGATACTTGTCATTGCAGTTTCGGTTCTCCTGGTCTATGTCAGGCAGTTTCTTCCGGATGTGTCTCTTAAAGAAGTTACGGTTGAAGTTACACCCGAAAGAGTAGAGCGGGGAAGGTATCTGGCTAATCATGTAATGGTTTGCATGGATTGCCACTCAACCCGCGACTGGACCAAATTTGCCGGGCCGCTCGTCCCGGGGACGGAAGGCAAGGGAGGTGAACGTTTCGATCAGACGGTAGGGATGCCGGGAGTATTTATTTCGCCAAATATCACTCCTTTTCATCTGAAGGATTGGTCCGATGCCGAATTATACAGGGTCATTACTTCAGGCGTTGGAAAAGACAATAAGCCCGTTTTTCCTGTTATGCCTTACCAGAATTATGGAAAAATGGATGATGAAGACATCTACAGCGTGATCGCCTACCTCCGTACACTTCCGGAAAAAGAAAGCAAAATTCCTGAGCCACAGGTCGATTTTCCGATGAATTTTATTTTACACCTCATTCCTGCAGAAGGACAACCTGCGCCGGTCCCGCCAAAATCGGATGTCGTCAATTATGGGAAATATATGGTGAATGCTGCAGCCTGCATGGATTGTCATACCCCATTCGAAAAGGGACAGCTTCTGACCGACCAGGCCTTTACCGGAGGCCGTGAGTTTGTCACACCTGGTGGTGTCCTGGTTTCACCCAATATTACCCCCGACAAACAATCGGGAATCGGGAACTGGACAAAGGACATGTTTATTTCCAGATTTAAAAGTTTTGATCCGAAAGTGAACGAACCTCATGAGGTTAGTGAAGGCGCATTTAACACAATCATGCCCTGGACGATGTATGCAGGAATGGATTCGACCGATCTGGAAGCCATTTATGCGTACCTCGTTACCCTTCAGCCAGTCGAAAAACAGATCGTCAAATTTATCTCTAAAAATTAAAATAAGAGAGAGTAACTGGCTGTTTATCCGTTGTACAGGATCGTAAGCATCGTGACATCGTCAAACTGCGGAACCCCCGAAGCAAATGTATTGACCTCGTTGAAGGCACTCTTTACAATTTCCGGCAAAGAGCTTGTCACGTGTTGTGCCAGGAAGTCTTCGAGCCTTTGTTCGCCGAAGAGATCGGTGTTGATATCGTTTGCTTCGGTTACCCCGTCGGTATAAAGGAACAAACGTTCGCCCGGGTTTAGCCGGAATGTTTTGAACTTGTAGCTTATATCATCAAAAACGCCCAGCACCATTCCCCCGGTCATTTCCACAGCTTTTACACCCGAGCCGGAAATCACGTAAGGCGGGTTGTGTCCGGCGTTTACATATTCTACTTCGCCGGTCGAAATGTTCATGATCCCGTAAAAGACAGTAACAAACATGGATGAAACATTGTCCTTGCACAAGAGGCTGTTAACGAGGCTCAGGCATTCTGATGCAGAGACGCCTTTAATGCCTACCGCACGGATCAGCGTCCGGCTGATAGCCATAAAAATCGCTGCAGGTATGCCTTTCCCTGAAACATCGCCGATAACAAAACCCAGACGGTTGGAATCGATCAGGAAGAAATCGAAGAAATCGCCTCCGACTTCTTTCGCGGCGACCATCGAGCCGTACACATCAAAGCTGGTCA
>JBDKTZ010000239.1:0-2214 GCA_039679975.1 Prolixibacteraceae bacterium | reverse complement strand
CCGTCTTCAATGAAAGTCAGATAAACGTCTATTCAAAAGGCGGCGAGTTGATCCGGAGCCTGCCCTGCCCCGGAACAAGGCCAACCAGTTGTTCCTTTGATCCTTTTGGCAGGCTTGGACTGGTTGTAGCCGAAGCGGAAAGGGGAGAAATTATTTCTTATCCCGACGCCGGAACTGGGCTACCAATTTATTATGGATAATGAACACCAGTGTCTTGATACTTGATATTAAACAACATGAAAATAAAAAATTTATTCAATCTGAAGGGGAAAACGGCACTTGTCACCGGAGGAAGTCAGGGGATTGGAAAAGCCATCTCGCTTGCTTTAGCTGAATTTGGGGCCGATGTGGTAGTTAATTACCGTTCAGGAAAAGCACTGGCTGAAGAAACCTGTGAGGAAATAAAAGGCAGGGGATCTGAATGTCATCTCATTCCCTGTGACCTTTCTTCTGCTGGTTCGGCAAAGTCCATTACAGGCTTTCTTTCTTCGCGCAGCCTGCAAATTGATATCCTGGTGCTAAACGCATCCGTTCAGTTCAGAAAGTCCTGGGATGAGGTAACGGCCGAAGAATTCGAATTGCAGATCAATACCAACCTGCGCGCTTCGCTGTTCCTGATTCAGGAACTTTTTCCGTCGATGAAGGAGAAAGGCTGGGGACGCATCGTTACCATCGGAAGCGTACAGCAGCTCAGACCACATCAGCAGATGATCGTCTATGCGGCTTCAAAAGTTGCACAGACCAGCATGATCAAAAGCCTGGCTCCGCAATTCGGACCCTTTGGTGTAACAATAAACAATCTGGCTCCGGGAGCTATTCTCACGGGACGGAACGAAGAAGTACTCCGGGACGAAAACTACAAAAGGAATGTGGAAGCTAAAATCCCGCTTGGGTTCATCGGTGAACCTGCCGATTGTGCTGCAACAGCTCTGCTGCTTTGCTCTGATGCGGGACGCTATATTACTGGTCAGGATATTTTTGTTGACGGAGGAATGGGATTGAATTTTTAGAACAGCAATATAAAAAGAAAATTATGAGCACAGATCAATATAAAAAAGAGGTCGGGATGATGAACCTGGAAAAACTGATCACCGAAAGAGAAGGCGTATCAAACCAACCGTTCCCCATCCCTGACAAAGAACTGTTAAGCCGGTATGAACAGCTTTATACCGGAGCTGTAAATGATGTGTTGCGGGAATTTTGCCTGTTGGAACAGGCATTGCCCCACCGGATCGTTCCGTTGAGGGAATACCGCACGGTGGCGGGATTCGCATTCACCGTTAAAAGCGCCCCGAATGTTAAAATCCAGGGAGAAATGGAATTCCGGGTTCAAATGCTAGACGACATGCACGAGGATGATTTTGTGGTCTGGGACACCAGCCGTGATGAAAAGGCGACACTCTGGGGAGGCGTGATGACAGCCACCGCCAAGGGTAAAAAACTCAAAGCGGCATGTATCGACGGCGGGATCCGGGATACGCACCAGATTCTGGACGCTGATTTCCCGATCTTCTATGAATACCGTATTTCAAATGGAAGCTTGGGACGTTGCCTGATTACGCATTATCAGATCCCCGTAAAAGTTGGCGATGTGACTATAAAACCCGGTGATGTGGTGCTGGGCGACATCGACGGAGTACTGATCGTTCCCCGTGCAATTGCTTATGACGTGCTGATCCGGGCTGAAGAGATCAAGGAGAACGAGAAGAAAATCTTCGGCTGGGTCCGCGAAGGACAGTCTGTTCACGACATCACAAAAAAAGGAGGATATTTTTAGCCGGCAGAGACAGCCGGCTTCGGCTTCCCTTCTTTGAAGGCATTGCTGCAATATCACCACCCCATCGTTTGAAGGGGCTGTATTCAGTTTTCACGCGGCTCCGTTTTTGAACGGAATTGTTACAATACGCCGCCCCGTTTAGGGCTGTATGCAGCACGTGCAGGGCGGCGTTCTTCGCGGAGGTTTGCGGATTGAAGATCCGGTGGCCTCAGATTGCTTAAAAGGTCTGTGGCATAGCGCTTGCATTTCCCTTTTACAAACTATTGCAGGAGGTGTAAATGAAACGCTATGTCATCATGATCTCTCTGCCGGTCCTTCTTATTATCTTGCTGTTCCAGACCTGCAGAACCCCCAACCAACCCGGTGAAAAAACATTCTCCCTGAGGAATATCTTCAGGCTTTCGGACGGAAAAGACGATCTGCAGGTCAGCGGATTT
>JBDKTZ010000012.1:0-2202 GCA_039679975.1 Prolixibacteraceae bacterium | reverse complement strand
TGACGGGAGAAATATGCTTTGATGAACACACGTCGGCGGCATGGGCTAATTTGTATATCCGTTTACCTGAAGGATTGAACGTTAAATCCGTTGATCCCGGATCGAAAGCCGTGATTTTACCCGACGGGATTGGACTTCAGTGGAATATACCCCGAAGTACTGTGAAATTCAGTGTATCGGTAGGATTATAGTAAACAATATGAAAAAATCTGCTAACCAATCTTTTGTAATTGCAATTTTGCTATTGACGATTATGTCGTCGTGCAGTAAGGAACTTCCCCGGATGGTCACTTCGGAAGAAATGAAAATAAAATCGGAATGGGTTCAGTCGCATTTGCTTAACCCTGATGCCCGCATTCCCTTTTCGTTTCTTTATAATGGAAAAGCTTCTGCTGTGTTTCTGAAAAGTTGGGAACGGAAAACCGCGACCCGTCAGATTGATGCTATCCGGATTCAACATGATCAGGTATGGACCAACCTTCAAACCGGTTTGGAAGTCCGATGCTCAGCAGTGGAATATATTGATTACCCGGTTGTGGAATGGACTGTCTATTTTAAAAACACAGGAACAAAGAATACTCCGGTTTTGAATGACTTACAGGGATTGGATGTGGTTTTTCAGCAGAAAGGTGATGGTGATTTTATATTGCATGGTATCAAAGGTGATTTTTGCACGGCAGATAGTTACGAACCATACAATGACACGCTGGCACCCGGCAGCGTTAAAAAATTTTCTCCGACCGAATCAGGAAAATCCAGTGACGGGCCTGAGGGGTGGCCATACTATAACCTTCAGATGCATGAAAAAGGAGTGATTATTGCTGTTGGCTGGCCCGGACAATGGGCCAGCTCCTTTACCCGCGATTCTGCCTGCGGATTAACTGTGAAAGCCGGTCAGCAGCTGACCAATTGCTATCTTAAACCTGGCGAGGAAATTCGTACCCCGCTGATTGCTTTACTGTTCTGGCAGAAAGCAAATGTTGTGGATGCACAGAACCTTTGGCGGCGTTATTATTTGGCGCATATCATTCCTTTTAGCGACGGGAAACCGCAACAGCCGACCTTGCAGATACAAGTGGGCGGGGCAGGGAAAGACACTTCTTCTGTAAATTCCTTTTTAAGGGCAGGCATTAAGCCGGATATTTGCTGGCGGGATGCAGGATGGTACCCGAAAGATAACGGTCCTTATAAAGGGAATGATTCCTGGTTGAATACAGGTACCTGGGAGATTGATTCAACCCGCTATCCTGAGAAATTCAGACTTTATTCCGATTGGGTTCATAGGCATGGAATGAATTTTCTGTTGTGGTTCGAGCCTGAACGGGTTGGTGACCCGGGTTCATGGCTGGCAAGGAATCATCAGAACTGGCTACTGCCGGGTACAAGCCATGGCGCCCTGTTAGATGAGGGAAATCCCGCTGCCCGTGAATGGCTGATCAATCATATCGACCGAATGATTAAATCGCAGGGGATTGACTGGTATCGTGAGGACATGAACGGAGGGGGACCTCTTCCTGCCTGGCGTAAAAACGATGCTCCCGATCGTCAGGGGATTACCGAAAATATGTATATCCAGGGACACCTGGCATACTGGGACGAATTGAAACGCAGGAACCCGCACTTGCGGATTGATGCCTGTGCCTCCGGTGGGCGCCGTAACGATCTGGAGACGATGAAACGTGCTGTTCCTCTGTTGCGCAGTGATTTTCAGTGGAGTGGGATGGAAAATGTGATTCGGGGCAACCAGGGGCAGACATACGGGCTGTCTTCGTGGCTCCCGTTTCAGGGTACAGGCGCTTACTTTTACGACACGTATTCCATGCGCAGTTTTTATATGGCAGGCTTTGGCATGGGAAATTTAACCCCTGAAAATATGGCTGCACAACATCAGGCCTATACTGAATGCAGTAAAGTAGCCCCAGCTATGCTGTTTGGCGATTATTATCCGCTGACGCCTTACAGCGTGAATATAGACCAATGGATCGCCTGGCAGTTCGACCGGCCCGAAGAAGGAACCGGTATTATACAGGCTTTCCGAAGAGACAGTTGTGCAGAGGCCACAAAAACATTTCATTTAGAAGGACTGATTCCTGATGCTCAATATGAAATAACCAGTTTTGATACTGAAATCCCGGTAATACATAAAGGGAATGAATTAATGGAGGAGGGACTGAAAATAACAATCGGCGATAAACCAGGAGC
>JBDKTZ010000273.1:0-5776 GCA_039679975.1 Prolixibacteraceae bacterium | reverse complement strand
TCTATACGATTTCGAATGAGAATTTCTCACTGAACGGGAGTATATTGACTGCGACTTTCAGTGTTACCGGGGTTGCCGCCACCCAACAACTGGAAAGAGCGATTTTGGTAGTCAATAAAACCAGTTTTGTTGATGAAAATGCACAGATTGCCAGGATCGATCAGCTGGCTCCCGGCACCGGACAAATGACGATGATGTTGGAACTGACGGAAGCAGTCCTGTCATCAACACTTCTGAATGCCCGCATCGGACTTAAAACAGAAGGAAATCAGGCTATTTACTCCTCTGTTGTAAAAATAAAGTAAGGCAGTGAGTGAAGGCGCAGATTCATCATGAACTGCGCCTTTACTTTTTTCCCTTTTTCCGGAATAATTTGAAAAGATCTTCCAGGGTAACCGTTAATCCTTCGCTTGTTTTGTCGGGATTGTAGGGGTTATTGATACTTCCCCGGGGCGATTTTATGTTTTTAAGTCCTGCACCAGCAAGGCTCATTTGAATTTTTTGGACATTTTTTTCAAAATTTAGTTGATCCGTGTTGTAGCCTTTGGATGACACCGTCCGGATCTGGTATCTCCTGTGTTTTGTATAAAAGATGTTTGAACCGGCTTCAGCTCTTTTAGGATGAATTACAAGAGGCAGAACTGAAAGATGATTGATCATCAGGGAATCATTTTTCTGAACAAAAACAGAAAAATGACCGGTATTGTCAGTTGTTACGATTTTTGTCGTTCGATAGTTGATCAGATACGCATTTTCAACAGGCACGGAATCTTCCGAAAAAATGTAACCAGTAAAAAGAAATGTGCTGTCGCTTTTATCCTGCGCATCCACTGCCGACGCGATCAATAGGATCCAACCAGAGAGAAAAAGCCTCATGCTCTTTTCCGGTAAACTTACAGCTTGTTTCGGTTAAGAAAGTTTAACGAATCATAAAGAAAGCTTCATCGAGCATAAAGGAAATACCTGACAGATCTGGCGGAATGTAAGATTACACCAAATATGAATTATATGCAAGTTTTTGCCTTTGTATTGTTGGCAACTATGTAATATCGCGAAGCTGGCGGCTCGCGACCGTGGAGTGGTGATGAAAGTCTTCGAGCCGGTACTGTGAACTTTTTTCTATTTTTGGCACAGACAATTATTGAATTCAATGGAGGTGCCTGTACGCAAGATTATACATGTGGATATGGATGCTTTTTTTGCATCTGTGGAGCAGCGCGATCATCCGGAACTGCGGGGAAAACCTGTGGCAGTGGGGGGCGATCATGTGCGGGGGGTTGTTGCGGCTGCCAGCTACGAGGCCCGCAAATTCGGCGTACGGTCGGCTATGGCTTCTATTGTTGCCAAACGAAAATGTCCCGATCTGATTTTCGTCCATGGCGATTTCGGTAAATATAAATCGGTGAGCCGGCAGATCCGCGATATCTTTTTTGAATATACCGATCTGGTTGAACCGCTTTCGCTCGACGAAGCTTTTTTGGATGTCACCCTGGCCAAAAAAGGCAAACCATCGGCCACGCTCATTGCCAGGGAAATCAAGCAACGCATTAAAGAAACTACTGGTCTGACCGCTTCGGCAGGCGTCTCGTATTGTAAGTTTCTGGCCAAAATCGCTTCCGACGAAAAAAAGCCGGATGGTTTATTTGTGATTACACCTGATGACGCCATCGACTTTATTGAGAAGCTGGAAGTCAGGAAATTTTTTGGTATCGGTAAAGTCACCGCTGAAAGGCTGAATGCACAGGGTATCTATTATGGTTCAGATCTGAAAAAGTTGAACCAGCAGGAACTGATCCGGCAATTCGGCAAATCAGGCAGTTATTACTATCAGATTTGCCGCGGCATCGATAACCGTCCTGTTGTGCCCAGCCGGGAGCGAAAATCGCTGGGAGCAGAGAATACCTTTGATAAGGATTATTACTTATTGCAGGATCTGACAGAGCAGATGTATCCGATAGAAGCTGAGCTCTGGCGCCGTCTGCAACGTTCGCAGGCATTCGGGCGCACCTTGACGCTGAAAATTAAATTTGCCGATTTTGAACAGATCACCCGCAGCAGAACCATGCCTGGTCTTATTGATGCTGAATCCGTTTTGCATAGCGTGGCTGTTCAATTGCTGAAAGCTGAGGAACCTTTTATAAAGGGAGTCAGGCTGTTGGGACTCACGGTCTCGCATTTTCCTGAAGAAAAGAAAGGCCCGGTACAGCTTACCCTCGATTTTTGAGTAAAGATGGTTGGCTGTTCATTCTTCCTGCCAATCCTTTATTTCGAATGTTTCAACTCCTGGTTTAACCGGTCCTTTAGAAATAATTTAATTAATGACTGATAGGGAACGTCCCTTTTGTTGGCCATCATCTTGATTTCATCCAGAACATGTTTCGGCAATCTTAATGAAATGGTTTTTGTTGTTGGCTTTAACTTTGGAAGGATAGCTTTTTCCGATTTGCTCCAGTCCAAAAATTCGGAAGAATCATTTTCTGACCAAAATTTCCGTTCTTCATCTTCCTTTTTAAAAATTGGTATCTTTTTAAGCCCGTTCATGATAGATTTCCCTCTCTTTTTTATTCATATCTCTTGCAGAAATTATTCTGATCTTGTTTTTTCGGATAGTAAAGACAAGAAACAAAAAACGCCCGGCATCGGTTTTTCCCAACACGTACCACCTGCTTTCCGTCTGCGAATGTTCTACATCTGATGACACCACAACAGGTTCATTAAAAAATACCTGTTCGCACTCACCTTGCGCGACCTGGTGAGAAATCCAGTTTTTGTCTGAATTGCCTTTATCCCATTCAAAACCCTCGCAGTTTATAAGTATTTCTTTCATGTATATTGCAAATATATACATTATCGAATTTGTGGCGAAGAATTCTGTCAATTATTTTTTTATCCGATAAGAACAGGCGAAAGCAAGCTTCCTGCCAGGGTGTAATTCTGATAAGCTGTTATCTGAAGTCGCGTGATGGAAATAGCTCTCCCTGTACCGGTCTGGCTGTGAGGCTTTTTGGTATGCCTGCTGCTTCTTTTTTTTCGGAATGCCCGGGTTGCCGGGTATCCCGTTCTTCCAGTCGCATGATTCCGTTCATATTATGGCAGGAGCGGGCGACCACATGGATCACTTCGCTTTCGATCTGCAATTTGCCCGTCACCATGAGCAACCTGGACTGGAGGATCTCTTTGCGGTATTTTACAAAGGTTTTCTCCCAAACGACTAAATTGGCGAAGCCTGTCTCATCCTCGATGGTGATAAACAATACTCCTTTGGCTGTGGACGGATGCTGGCGAACGGTGATCAGTCCGCATACCCTGACGAACATCCCGTTTTTCATCGTATTTAATTCTGATGCGGGGGTAATTTTCAACTGCTTCAGTTTCGGCCGCACAAAACTCACCGGATGAGCTTTTAACGACAAGGAGGTACTGGCGTAATCCCGGATCACGTGTTCTGCTGCAGTCATCAGGGGCAGCGGGGTAAATCCTTCCCGTACACTTTCCGAAGGTGTTCCGGTGAATACTCCGGAAGGATGATCATGCAAGGCCGCTATTTCCCACAGTGCCTGACGCCGGTCGAGGCCAATGGAGCGGAAGGCATCGGCATCGGCCAGCCGTTCCAGTGCCGGTTGTGAAACACCGGCATCGACCAGTTCATTGATGTTCCGGTAAGACGGATTTCTTCCGGATATGAGCGCCATCATGTCGCTTTCCCCAAGACCTTTGATCTGCCGGAATCCCAGCCTGACCGCCCGGTACCGGCAGACTGATTCTTCCAAACTGTTGTCCCATCTGGAATAATTGATGTCGGCCGGCCTCACTTCGACACCCCGCTTACGGGTATCGATGACAATTTGTGCGGGCTGGTAAAAGCCCATCGGCTGACTGTTAAGCAATGCCGCAGCAAACACGTCGGGGTAATAACATTTGATCCAGGAGGATACATAAACCAGCAATGCAAAACTGGCCGCATGGCTTTCAGGGAAGCCATAACTTCCAAAACCTTCCAGTTGTTTAAAAACCCGCATGGCAAATTCCTGGGTATAACCTTTCTTCATCATGCCGGTCACCAGCTTTTCCCGGTATTGTGTTACTTTTCCTTTTGCCTTGAAGGTTGCCATACTTCGGCGTAAGCCATCGGCTTCGGCAGGCGTAAAACCGGCGGCGACAATGGCGATTTCCATGGCCTGTTCCTGGAATAAGGGCACGCCCAACGTTCGTCCCAGAATTTCTTCCAGTTCCTTTGAAGGGTATTCTACCGGTTCCTGTTTGTTACGTCTTCTTAAATAGGGATGTACCATGTCGCCCTGGATAGGGCCGGGCCTGACAATGGCTACTTCGATGACCAGATCATAAAACGTTTTGGGTTTTAGCCGGGGAAGCATCGACATCTGAGCCCTGCTTTCGACCTGGAACACCCCGACCGTATCGGCATGACCAATCATCTCATAAACCTTAAGGTCGTCCTGGGGAATATTGGCCAGGGTGAGTTCCAGCCCGTAATGCTGCCGGGCCAGGTCAAAGGCTTTGCGGATGCAGGTCAGCATCCCCAGTGCCAGCACGTCCACCTTCATGAAACCGAGCGCCTCGATGTCGTCTTTATTCCATTCAATACAGGTCCGGTCTTCCATCCGGGCGTTGAGGATTGGACATAAATCGTGCAGCTTGTTTTGAGTAATGACAAAACCTCCGGTATGCTGGCCGAGCTGTCTCGGGAACCCGATATACTGTCCGGTGAGTTCCAGTACCTTACGCAGATGCGGATCATGAGCATTGAAGTTCCCTTGTGTCGCAGGCTTTCCTTCAATCCAGTCCTGCGTGAACTCATGCTTCGATTTGGAAAGGACATTGATGGCGTCGACCGACAGGCCCATGGCCTTTCCCACATCCCTGACCGCTCCTTTCCAGTGCACCTGCGTGACGGTAGCTACAATCCCGGCCCGGTCGCGCCCGTATTTTTCATAGATGTACTGCATGATCTCCTCGCGGCGTTCATGTTCAAAGTCTACGTCGATATCGGGCGGTTCGTTGCGGGCGTCGCTCATGAACCTGGCGAACAGTAGCTTGAATTTAGAGGGGTTGACGGCTGTGATGCCCAGACAATAGCAAACCACCGAGTTGGCTGCCGAACCGCGGCCCTGGCACAGGATCCCGCGGGCCTTGGCTTCACGCACATAGTCGTATACAGTCAGAAAGTAGGAAGCATATTCTTTCCGGCCGATAAACTCCAGTTCCATTTCGATGGTGGTTCTGATCTTTTCGGGAACCGTTTCACCGAAGCGTTCTTTGGCGCCCTTCCAGGTCAGGTAAACGAGTTCTTCCATCGGTGTGCGTCCTTCGCTGGTGATCTCCTCGGGATAGAGGTATTTTAATTCATCCAGGGAAAAGCTGCAGGCTTCGGTGATTTCCTGCGTGCGGGCCAGTGCATCAGGATATTGCCGGAAAAGGCGCTGCATCTCTCCGATGGGCTTCAGATACCGTTCGGCGTTCTGATGGAGCCGGAAACCGGCGGTATGAATGGTGCATTTTTCCCGGATACAGGTCAGGATATCCTGCAATTCCCTTCGCTCCGGCGCGTGGTAGTGCACATCATTGATGACGACCATAGGAATATTCAGTTTGGCGCTTAGCTGGGAAAGGCGGAATAGTTTTTTATGGTCATCGCCGCTGTATGAGAAACTTGCTCCCAGGTAAAGGCTGCGGTCGAGCGCTTCCCTGTACTCTTCCAGTGTTCTGATAAAAGCCGGGTCGAAATCAAAATTATCCCGGAGCGAGACCGGAGGTA
>JBDKTZ010000133.1:0-2577 GCA_039679975.1 Prolixibacteraceae bacterium | reverse complement strand
CCCCGGTTGTGGAAGAAACCGGCTTTAAAAGAGAGAAAATAGCTGAAGAATAACCTAAAAGTAAGGCAGGATAAAGTAAAACAGTGATCCTTCGCCAGGAATGGCGTCACTGAAAACGCCAACCTGCCCTCCAAGTTTTTCAATAATACGTTTCACGATTGACAGACCCAGCCCCGTGCCCTGAGCTCTGGCTGTTTCCAACCGGATGAACTGGCTGAAAAGCTTATTCTGATCGTTGGACGGAATTCCTTTCCCATTATCCCTGATCCAGAATTTGACTTTATTTTCGCCGGCAAGCTGTTCTGCACCAAGCTCAATTACAGGAGGAATTCCTCCATATTTAATTGCATTTCCGAGGTAATTTATCCAGACTTCTTCCAGCCAGGCAGGATTGGCTTTGATCACAGGCCATTTTTCCGGTTTATGAATGGTTGCTTTCGTTTGTCTGATGGTTTCCAGCAGCCGGCTCTCACATTCAGTGATCACTTTTCCCATATCCACATCCTGCCGGTAAATATGATCCTGCCTGACTGTTGCCAAGACCAGGAGTTCTTTGATGATATGCAGCGTTTTGTTTGCTGAATGATACACGACCTGATTGAGTTCAGGGAGGGCTTGAAGATTTCCCTCGTCGATTTCATTTTGAATAAGATCGGATAAGGAAACGATCGATCCGATCGAATCGCGCAAATCATGCGCAACCATATGAGTAAAGGCATTCAAATCTTCAATAAGCTTTTCCTTTTCAGCGATTTCCCGCTTTAGATGATCATTGGCCTGTATGATCGCGGCTTCGTTTTTCTTTCTGGTCGTGATGTCCCTGAAAATAAATAAAGCGCCACCCGGTACATTTCTTTTGTCATTTAACGGAGTACTTCGAAGTTCAAAATATTTCTTTTCATTGTTGATGTCAATTTCGATTTCGATTTCTTTTTGCCAGGAAGAATTCGAACTGATGATCTTTTCCAGTAACCCTTTATGTTCCGGGAATATATTGCTCAGGTCCTTCCCGTAAAGCTCTTCATTCGCTGCTTTGGTCAGCCCACGGAAAGACTGGTTGAAATCGGCTATCCTTAAATGCTGATCTGCCACCAGAATACCGTCTTCCCATATTTCTATCAGTTTTTCCCTGGCCATTGGTACCAAATCGAAAGTGTTATAACGGATGTTAATATAAGCGAGGATGATACCCGAAAGAAGAAAGCTGATAGGAGTCCAGTCAAAACCGGCGACCGGATTGATTTTGAATACATAGAGAGAGTTTCCCGCCATTGGAATACAGCAAGCCAGTATGATCAGCCATACTGACGAATAGATCTGCTTAAATTCGCTGCGCAGGAGCCTGATGATATTAATAAACCCGATTGAAACATAACTGTATGTATACAGGAAGGTAAGCCAGAACAGCGGACCATAGTGATAAATGGTCGTATTATTTTCCTGATCAATAGTGGCTGATTCCCAATGGAGATGATGGTAATCGTTTGTTAAAACGCCAATAATGGGAAGAAACGAAAGCGTAATCAGGTAAACTCTGAGTTTAAGAGGAATTGGCTTTGCCCTGAAGAATCGTAACGTGAAAAAGTAGAAATAAAGAGGGGTGAAAATTATGCCAAAATAAGAAAGCTTGGACCAGAACAAACGAAGGTCAAGATCGACTGCCGAGTATTCGAGGCAATAGAAAACACACCATACGGCATTCGCTGCTGTCATGAGAGCCAGGTAACGTGTTCCGGGAGACCGTTTGAAATGAAACAAGTAAATACTGACAAGAGCACAGCCAAACGCACATAGGACCAATGCCAGGCTCATGGTGTTAATAAGATAAGCTCCGGAAACCGACATCATGAATTATGGATTAATGATTCCGTCCGTAAAAATATTAAAATTAAGGAGTAAATAACCCGCAGGTGTTTTAAAAAAAACGAACAGATTCAAATCGTACCGGTAATTGTTCCGGCAATTTAATCTACACTTCAATTCCAAACAGAACACGCACCAAATAACCTAATCCAAAAGAGATTAACCCGACCACGGTGCTCAGAACCACCATCTCCCAAAAGCGTCTTTTGAAAGGCTGATCATTGGCTACAGAAATATAATAACTATAAATAAAAACGACCAGGATCGAATCCAACACGGCAACGATCAGCGCAACGAAGGGAGATGTGAAAATCAAATAGGGGGCGACAAGAAAAATGACTGCAAACAGGTAGGCAATCCCGGTAAAGATTGCTGATTTGAGCGCTCCCTCGTGTTTTCCTTCTGATTTTGTTGAAAGATATTCGGAGGTCGACATGGACAAGGCTCCTGCAATTCCCGCAATAATTCCGGCCAAAGCCACCAATTTGGTATTTTGCAGGGCAAATGTCAAACCTGCGAGTGTGCCCAGAATTTCAACCAACGCATCATTCAGACCAAGAACAATGGATCCGATATATTCCAGCTTATCTTCTTTCAATAAAGCGATAAGCTGATTTTCATGTTCACCCTCTTCCCGTCCGATCTCGTTTGCTTCCGGAATTTCACCGCTTATTTCGGAATAGTTTACCTGAGCCTTTTCTTCGCCTTTTTCCA
>JBDKTZ010000073.1:0-4561 GCA_039679975.1 Prolixibacteraceae bacterium | reverse complement strand
CGGTCACACCGGCCTGAAAGGTATGCTCATGCTTTTCATTGTTTCCGGTCCTCATCCGGATATCGAATACTCCCGACAACGCGTTGCCGTATTCAGCAGGGAAAGCGCCGGTGAAAAAATCGGAATTAGCCAGCATCTGGCTCGACAACGCGGTGATGCCCCCCGCTCCAAACGCAATGACATTTGCAAAGTGAGTAGGATTTGAAATTTCAACGCCCTCCATTTTCCAGAGCAGGTTGCGAGGCGCGTTTCCCCGGATCACGATGCCGTTGTTTCCAATTTCGGAGGCCACCCCGGCAAATGACCCCGCAAGCCGCGCGGGATCATCATACCCGCCGGCATAGCGATTCGCTTCCTCCACGCTTAACTGCCTTGCGCTGATCGTGGCCATGGTGTTCATTGGTTGCTCCTTCGATGTCCGGGCCGTAACTTTCACTTCCTCGAGTTGTTCTGCCACCTCTGTCATCGATACATTTAAGACCACTTCCTTTCCTGATCCGACCAGGACCTCGCGGAACACGTAGTCTTCATAGCCGATAAAACTGACAAGAATGTTGTACCGCCCGGGTTTAATCTTCCACAGCCTGAACAGACCATTTTCATCCGTGATCGTTCCTAACGGGGGCTCTTGATCCATAATAACCACACTTGCGCCGGGTAAAGGGGCCTGGGTGACCGCATCGACAACCTGTCCCTTGATAACCTGTCCTCCCGGCTGCGACCAACTTTGCAGCTGCACGATAAAAAGAAGAAAAATAAAAAACTGTTTTCTGATCATTGTTTACTGGTTTTACTGATGGCTTTAATTCACTTGGCAAAGTTCAAATTATGCCTTATTTTTGGCAATACTGAAAATTCAGTATTATGGCAGATGACTATTGGTACGAAATAAAATTTGATCCTTTGAAAATGGACTGTTCTATTCTCGACCGTCACATTCAGTTCCTTGAATCGATTAAATCGGTACACAACAGCGCTATTTCCATTTTCGACCTGGCGCGCAGGCAGCACGTTTATCTTTCATCCACTTTTGAAACCTTGCTTGGCTGGGACCTGGAAGAAGCCAGTAAACCAGGACATACTTATATTGACAGCCGATTACATCCTGACGACCTTGAACATTTGAACCGCAGTTCTTCATTTTTTTTCAATCTGATCCTAAAAATCAAAAAGGACGATCCGAAAAATATTGAACAGTACAAGTTCATCATGGATTACCGGACAAAAGGGAAAGACGGGCAATATGTCCGCGTAATCGAGCAGCATAAGATCCTGGAACTGGATAAGAGCAACAATCTCTGGCTTTCTTTGGGTATTATGGATCTTTCTCCCGATCAGGATCTGCAGACCCTGTGCCGGTACCGGATGGTAAATGTGAAGACCGGCGAAGTATATCATTTTCCTAAAGAAGATCCCGAATCTGTTTTAAGCCTGCGTGAACAGGAAGTCCTGCAACTCCTTGCCAAAGGTCTGATCAGCAAGCAAATAGCCGATCAGCTCTTTATTTCAGTCAATACAGTCAATACTCACCGTCAGAACATTATCGGAAAACTGAATGTCAGCAACACCGCCGGCGCCATTCAGCATGCCATAAGCATAGGGCTCATTTAATTCATCCATGTCTATAATTAAACTGACATACCGCTTATTTCTGATCACCAGTCTGCTGATGATCACACTGTTGTCGCGGGCGGATCAGTTCCCGTATTCAGAACTTCATGACAGCATCCGCACGATTATCCGTCTTAGAACACATTTACTTGTCCGATTGAATGATATCTCTGCAAGTGATATCGACAGCCTGGCCAGTCGGGATATTCCGCTCGCATTTTATGAGAAAGATCTCATTGGAGAAGATCACCCCACCTGGCTCCAAAAGCTGGCAGGCCGGCAAAAACAGATACCCGTCCTGACGAAATCCGGCCAGGTTAAACCGGTTGACGGATCTTTGATTTCAATCATGGATAATGACATGGACCGGGTATCGTTGCCTTCAGCCATTGGCGACAGTTTGTTTTCCGATTCATTGTTTACCTTTCGCGAATTGTTGTATACAGATCCTGACGGACAGTACGACCCGCGGCAGTTTTACCTGGTCTGGATGCAATCCGGCAAAGTTCCCAACCTGATTCCCGCCGCGCGATCGAATTACAAGGAGCTCGCGCGCATTACAGAGCTGTTGAATACGACGCAAAAAATCTTTGGTGTAATACGAACGGATAAAGAACTGCTGTTACATGTTTCATGGAAAGGCTATCCCCATTCCAAAACCAATGGTTACTTTTGCTTCCCGCTTTTACCCGGGAAGGCTTTGCCATTCATGCCATACAAGCCCGGATACCGTTTCTCTCCCGATATTATCTATGATTCGCCGGGAAACAGGGGGTTCCTGAAAGAATTCAGAGCCTTAAGTCTCAGCAGTGAATTTGAGCTCACCGATCATTTTGTATTCGGCAAACAGATCATGAATCTTCAAAGAAAAAATAACTCCGAAATTATCAGCAACGGAGTGAAATCAATACGGGATGAAAACAGGGGAAGTTGTGCCCTGTTCCCCGGTCGGGCCTATATGGATGCAGGGACGCAGAGCATTGGTGCGCTAAAACCCAACTTCACAGTCACAGCCTGGATTAAGCCAACACAACTGGGCGATAACAACAGTATTCTTGGGAAAGGAACCTACTTTGTGCTGAAACTGCATAATGGATTGCTGACCTATACCATGCAGGGGATCAAGGATTATATCTCTCCCCGCTCCCTGGTCCCGTTGAACCGATGGACATTTATTTCGCTGGTTCACTCTGCCTATGAAAACCGGATCCGTTTCTATATCGACGGAAAACTCACTGACCAGATTGACCTGATCTCCGCCTATGCGGAATCGGATCATAGTTTGCTTATCGGGAGTAATTTATGGGAAGAATTCTTTGTTGGTGCCATCGGAGAGATCAAAATCTGGCAACGGGAACTGAACGAGGATGAAATCCGTCAGCAATACCTGGATTCACTCAACGGGCATAAAAAATCGCTCTCGCAGATATTTTTATGGACACTCATTCCGGTATGCATCTTCCTGTCCGCTTTCCTGATTCGGAAAAGGAGTCGCTTTTCCCGGAGAAAGCGCACGATCCTTCCGGCACAAGCACCTGATCATGATCATCTTGTCGCCTCTGCCTGTGAAAGGATTCTTTGTTTTGGAGGTCTACGCGTACTGAATCATCAGGATGTGGACATCGCCCGGAAATTTTCTCCCAAACTCCGTCAACTTTTCGTACTGATTTTCCTGTACAGCATGAACGAAAAAAAAGGGATCTCGACCAAGAATCTGTCTGAGATACTATGGCCGGGCATAAGTCCTCAGCATGCAAAAAACACCCGCGGAACCAATATTCAGAATCTGAAAGCCATCCTGTCTTCATGCACCTGCATGAGACTGGTGTTCAGGGAGAAGCTTTGGTACCTGGAACTGGATCCCTCTTGTTATTCCGACTATGCAGACGTCTTAATCCGGATGGAGCATTTGGAAACTTTACCCAGGGAAGCTCCTCTTCCCGTTGACGAATTAAAGATATTATTTAAAATATTGAGTAGCGGGACCCTGTTCCCGAATATGAGTGAGTCGTGGCTCGATCCTTACGTTAGTAAAATGAGCGACCGGATTGTCGAACTGGGATTGACTTTTCTTGATCGACTTGATGAGATCAAACATGCTGCCCTGGTATACGAACTGGCCGACGTGATCAGCATACATGACCCGCTGAATGAACCGGCGCTGAACAAAAAACTCAGTTTACTCACGCTTCAGGGCAAGCTGAGCCTCGCCCGTACCGTCTATGACCATTTCGTCAGATTGTACCAGGAACTCTACAAGGAACGCTACCCGCACGACTTTCGGAGTATTACTTCCCGCAGTGAATTGTAACTGTTCTAAACCGTCCTCATCGCTTTTTTCCTGTTTTGCGCCTGTAATTTTTGTTTTCCCGGAATTTTACTCGCTACCCCGACTCGCTACTCACGACTTTTCTCTCTTATTACCCCTTTCATTACCCCTCATATTATACATTCCCTGCTATCTTTGCATGCAAACAGTTTCATAAATCAGCTCAATAACTAAATCTTATAAAGTTCACATGAGTGAAAAAATAAACAACCGGCGCGATTTTCTGAAAAAATCGCTCGCCGCTGCAGCCGGGATCACCATTATCCCCAGGCATGTGATGGGAGGCACCGGATTCCTTGCCCCCAGCGATCAGCTAACAAAAGCAATTATTGGAGTCGGAGGAATGGGACAGGGACATATTACCTATGAGGGAACGCGCCTGCTGGCCATTTGTGATGTAGATCAAAACCATCTGTCAGAAACATTGAAAAAAGTCAATTCCGAGGTAAAAGGATATTCCGACTTTCGCGAAGTGCTTCTTAGGCCCGATATCGATATTATCCATATTGCAACCCCTCCCCACTGGCATGGCATCATGTCAGTCATGGCCGCTCAGGCAGGTAAGGACGTGTGGTGCGAGAAACCCATGACCCGCACCATCGGCGAAGGTAAACGCGTGGT
>JBDKTZ010000274.1:0-11494 GCA_039679975.1 Prolixibacteraceae bacterium | reverse complement strand
TGAATATCATGCGCGCGGATCAGGATCTCTATGATATCACGTCCCGGATTCTGTTAGCAATAAGAAACGTGTTGAGTGATTTTCGTCCGGACGCCGTACTTGTTCATGGTGATACCACCACGGCTTTATCGGCTGCCCTGGCTGCATTTTACCGGCAGATCCCGGTGGCTCATGTGGAGGCGGGCCTGAGAACGAACGATATTTATTCGCCCTGGCCGGAAGAGATTAACCGGCAACTGGTGAGCCGGATCGCCTCATTTCATTTTGCTCCGACCGGTGCAGCCAAAAATAACTTATTGGCAGAATCGGTTGCTGAGGATCGGATTTTTGTGACCGGCAATACGGTAGTGGATGCGCTTTTGATGGCTGTAGGCAAGATTAAAAGCAGTCCGGAATTGACCCTGCAGGTGAAGTCTGTATTACAGGAATGTTTTGCCGGAGACATAGACCGGGTATTGACATCGAAGTACATCCTGGTGACCGGCCACAGGCGCGAGAATTTCGGCGAAGGCTTTATTCGTATTTGTAAAGCATTAAAGGAGATCGCAGTCAACCAACCGGATGTCAGGATTATTTATCCGGTACATCTGAACCCGAACGTGCAGAAGCCTGTTTTTGAGATGCTTGACGGAATGGATCGCGTTTACCTGATCAGGCCATTAAGCTATCTGCCCTTTATTTATCTGTTGCAGCATGCTCATTTTGTTTTAACCGACAGCGGAGGCATCCAGGAAGAAGCGCCGGGTCTGGGAAAGCCGGTACTGGTGATGCGCGACACCACTGAAAGGCCGGAAGCGGTAAGCGCGGGAACGGTGAAGTTGGTGGGTACTGATAACGAGCTGATTGTCCGGGAATCGCTCAGGCTGTTGACCGACACAGAGGTATACGCACGCATGGCGAATGCGCATAATCCGTATGGAGACGGACATGCGAGCGCCCGGATTGTTGAAGCCTTTATGCGTCCTTAAACGGACAACGGCAGGTCTGTCAGGCGCTTTTCATGCATAAATATCCCGGAAACTGTTGAAATGGCGTAATTTTTAGCGTACTAACCGGTGACAAAAACAGGTTTCTTACCATGGTAATTTCGTACAAATGAAGATATTAATGCTACTGGAAAGTAATTTTCCACCCGATACCCGTGTGGAAAATGAGATCAACGCGTTAACCGAAAGCGGTCATGAGGTTCATCTGGCGTGCGTGAAAACAGTGAAAAATTTAAGCGAAAAAAGTTATGGAAAAGTCACGATCCACCGTGAGCTGCTTTCTGAATTTCAGCGGAAGTCGAGCACGGGAGCGTTAATTTTTCCTTTCTATTTCCACTTCTGGCGTAAATTCGTCAATAATTTATTTGCGTTTTATCAGTTTGACGCCATCCATGTTCATGATTTGCCACTGGCCGTTATTGGCTGCGAAATGAAGAGAAAGTTCGGTGTGAAATTCATTCTTGACTTACATGAAAACTGGCCCGGGCTTTTAGCTATTTCGGAGCACCTCCAAACATTTCCGGGGAATTTGCTTTTTTCTTTGAAGCAGTGGCAGAAATATGAAAGAAAATATGTGAACCTGGCCGATGAGGTTATTGTCGTTGTAGACGAAGCCAAAGACCGCATCGAGTCATTGGGTGTGGACAGAGAAAGGATCCACGTGGTTTCCAATACGCTCAATCTGGACGGGTTCAGCTTCGATATTCAAAAGAAAGTGTCGGACAAGATTATTTTCACTTATGCCGGCGGGGTGACTTATCACCGGGGACTGCAATATGTTTTGGATGCAGCTGCCCTGGTTGCGGACGATCGCTTTGAGATCTGGATCGTGGGCGATGGCCGTTACCTGAATACGCTGAAAAAGCAGGCAGGCCTTCTAGGCCTTGATGATCAGGTCCGGTTTTGGGGAAGGAAAAATCAGACAGAGTTGCTCAGGCTGGTTTGTGAATCGGACATTGCTTTAATTCCGCATGTGAAGAGTGCGCACACCGACAGCACGATACCGCACAAGCTTTTTCAGTATATGTATGCGGAGAAGCCTGTGTTGGCTTCAGATTGTATTCCTGTGATGCGGATTATCCATGAAACCCGTTCCGGGTGGGTATACCCGTGGTCGGATGCAAAACAACTCGCTTCGTTCATGAAAAAGATTATCAATAATGAGTTTAATTTGAACGATTACGCTCAGGGAAAATCATTTGTGATCAGCAAATACAACTGGAGTGTCGATAAACTTAACCTGTTAACGGTCTATCTATGAACAAGACAGATATTATTCGATTTGACCGGACGCTTGCGTTTGTGTCACGCTTTATTGGGCGGGAGGAACGGATTCTGGATCTGGGTACGCCGAACGAGCTATCTGAATTTTTGGCAAAAAATCAGTTTAAGATTCAGAGTGCATTTGGATTTGATTTTGATATGGAGCCCGGCCGGATCAATCAGTATGACTATGACGTGCTGACGGCTTTTGAAGTGATTGAGCATTTGGTTTCTCCTTTCCCGTTGCTGCGTGACGCGAACGCCCGAAAGCTGGTGGTGACTGTCCCGTTGAAGCTATGGTTTGCAAAAGCCTTCAGGAACGTGAAGGACCCATGGGACCAGCATTATCATGAGTTCGAGAGCTGGCAACTGGATATGCTGCTTGAAAAAGCGGGGTGGGAAATTAAAGGACGTGAAAAATGGGTTCCACCTTTTCAGCCGGCAGGGCTGAGATCTGTTTTGCGGGCAATGACGCCCCGTTTTTACGCGGTGTATGCCGAAAGGAAAAATGTTTCGGTGGGATAAATTCTATTCACGATGTACCGGAAACAATTTCTGCTTACGACACGGTCTGATTTCAGGTATCACTGGAATTCCGAACAAATCGGAGAATTTCGTTTATTTTGTCATCCTCATCTGAGTTATACCTGTAAGCGGGGGACCCGGGCGGATCTCTTTCTGCTTGGCGAGCTGTATGACTGGGAGAACCCCCGGTTAACAAATGAGCAGATCCTGGAATCGCTGGCCGGTGTAAAATCGGTCGGTGAGTTGCTGTCGGGGGTATCGAAGTACTCCGGCGAATATGTGTTGATCAGCAGATTTGATCAGGATATTTTTGTTTTCAATGATGCCTGCGGTCAGGCTGAGGTTTACTATGACGATGATTTCAGCAGTTTCGCAACGCAGCCAAAATTATTGGGTGAAGTGATCGATTTGCGGCCGCACGAGGATCCTGTTGCCGGTGAATTTTATCGGTCGGGAATTTTCAAAAAGAAAACTCTGTTTATCGGTGAAAGTACACATCATAAAAACATCAGGCATCTGCTGCCCAATCATTTTATTCATGTTAATGATAAAACGGTCAGCCGGTTTTTCCCGGTGATCCCGTTGCCGGAATTGTCCCCCGAACATGTCGCGGATAAGGCTTCGCTGATGCTGAAAGGGTATTTAAAGGCGATTTCGTGCAGGAACGAAATCGCGCTTGCGGTTACCGGCGGCTACGACAGCAGGGTATTGTTTTTGGCAAGCCTGGAAACAGACTGCATGTATTATGTACTGAAACATACCGGTATGACTGATTCCCATTATGATATTTCTGTTCCACGGGAATTAACCTCTTTATATCACAGGAATTTTCTGGTAATCCCTGACCCCGGGTGTAATGCAGGCGATGAAGAATATGTCAATAGCGTTGACTTTCCAAGGTTTATTGATTTTTCGGGAGCGGATTTTTTAACGAAGAGGGTTTTGGTAAACGGGAACGTCAGTGAAGTGGCGAGGAATTACTTTGGTTATTATAAGAATCTTAGCGGTGAAGAACTGAGTCGTTTAAACGGATATCAGAATGCCCGGTTTCCCGCTGCATATTATGGCGTCTGGTTAAAAAAGAATAAGGCTTTTTTTTCTGAATTGGGTTATCATTATCTGGATCTGTTTTACTGGGAGGAGAAAATGGGGATCTGGGGCGCCAAGGCAAAAACAGAATTTAATTCATTGAATAAAACAGTTACTTCTCCTTTTAATTCAAGGGATCTTTTGGTGTTATTGCTAAGCGTCAAACGGGAATACAGGGATTCCCATTTCAACAGGCTTTATAACCAGCTGATCCGCAAACTTTCGCAAGGTCGCGAAGAAGTCACTCAGATCCCGGTCAATCCATGCAGGAAGCAGAAGATGATCAGGTTAATGAAGTGGCTCAACGTGTATCAGTTATATCGAATCTTCGTGTTGAAATTGCGCACGCTTGAAAAATTTCGTTCATGAAGGTTCTTAAATCGCTTAAAATCTAATCAATAGTTGTTTGAGGTGTGAGACCATAGCATTTTTGATGGCTGTAATGTCTTTTGAAAGCGGGACAAACCAGAAAAAGCAGATGGTGATGATCACGATCACTGAATTGCGCAGGAGCAGATCGATGTAGAGTTCTTTTTGTGGGATGAACCCGGACAGGAAGAACAGCAGCACATAAAACAGGCCGACTGCGATAAATTTGAAATTAAAAGGTTGAAGTCGGTATTTCCGGTAGAGGAACAGATAGCGCATCAGGTTATTCAGGAACAGTCCCCCGGCAATCGCGACTGCGGCTCCGGTTATTCCCCAAAGCGGGATTAAGGCAGCGAGCAGGAAGAGCACGATCACGATTAAAATAACAATGAACAGCAACGACACGCGGTAATACCTGGAGAAGGCAATGACCTGCGCATTGGACCCGGTGATCATGTCGATCAGATAACCCAGTCCGATAAAGAAGATCACCCATTTGGATTGCTGATAATCTTCGCCCAGGATGGTCAGGATATTATCGATGTTCGCCCATATTCCCAGAAACAGGAACCCGCCGATAATAAACTGGTTGATGCAGCTTTTGTAATAAATTTCCCTGATCTGGCCGATGTCGTCCCGGTGCCACGCATCGGCAATAAGCGTTCCCGATATTTTTAACAACGGGCGGGAGGGTATAATGACCAGCGTTCCAAAATAATAGGCAATCGTGTAAACGCCGGTGTTTGCCAGGTCAAGCATTTGGTTCACGACAATTTTGTCAATATTGAAAACGATCATCGATCCTAATCCCCCGACAATTGAAAACAGGGCGACATCGATGATCTCTTTTTTCAGCTTTTTATCCATGAAGCCCGGTTTGGGCAGCAGATTGATTTCCCCCCTGCAAAGAAGATAGATAAAGAGAATCACTGTTTTGAGGCAAACCGCTGCGATAAAGGCGATGATCAGCTGCTCAAAGTTCAGCAATCTGACGATATATAAGCAAACGACGATGAGGATCAGGAAGCGTTGAAGGAATTCCTGCAGGAAGGTTCCCAAAACGGCGTTATACAGCACTTTATTGTAGGTATCCAGAAAAGTAAAAATGAGAAAGAAAAAAGTCAGCGGAATGAGCAGATACACATAGTCGGCGAAAAGTCGTGATTTTTCGAGGTTTGTTTGGATCAACGTGTCCTTAAAGGCATAATAGCCCAGGAGGAAAAGCAAAAATCCGGCGAACAGCACCAGTGAAGACATGAAAAGGAAGCCGTTGTGTCCGTTTTCAGGGTTGCGAAAATAAGGGAAAAGCCGGGAGGTGACGCCGCCCATGCCGAGGGCAGCGAGTTGGCTGGTAATGGTGGCGATTGCCGTTAATAATCCGAATAAGCCGACGACCTCGGGAGTCAGGTACTCCGGGTATAAATACGATGTGGTAACAAATCCGACAATGACACCCAGGTAGGACCACAGGCTTCCTTTGATCGATTGTTTAACGATGATACCCATAAAAATTCGTAATTGATATTATTTGGATTATTTTTGTATCACTTGAAAGTGTAAAAGTAATTAATTAAGTGCATCCCACATGAACAAATTTATCCCCTGCCTGATCGCTGTAATTCTTTTCCTGTTCATTGGCTTTTCGTATATGTCGCCCGTGCTGGAAGGGAAGCGGCTTTCCTCGCAGGATTCTGACATGTCGAAGGGAATGGCAAAAGAGATCCGGGATTTCCGTGAGGAAACCGGTAAAGAGGCTTTGTGGACCAACCGTGCATTTGGAGGAATGCCTGCCTACCTGATCTCGACCCTTTATAAGGGCGAATTGCCTGCCAGGGTACAGAAATGGATGACGAGTCTGCCGCGTCCGGTGAGCCTTGTTTTCTATAACTTTCTGTTCTTTTTTATCTTGTCCCTGATCCTGGGGGCGAATGTTTGGATCAGCTTTGCAGGGGCCCTGGCTTACGGCTTCTTTTCGTTCTTTTTTATTATCATGCAGGTAGGGCACATCACGAAAGCCCACACGCTCACGTATATGGCCCTTGTGGTAGGAGGCATGATCCTGGCGTATCGCGGTAAACCGGCCGCCGGGAGCCTGATCGCTGCCATTGGCCTGTCGTGGATGCTCAGCGCCAATCACCCGCAGGTAACCTATTACGCAGGAATCATGATTATTATTATCGGGGTGACTTACCTGGTGGCAGCCGTTCGTGAAAAGCAGGTGCCTGTTTTTTTGAAAACATCGGGTCTGCTGATTGCGGCATTCATTCTTGCTGTCGGAACAAATTTTGGAAGACTATACACGACCTGGGAGTACGGGAAATTTTCAACGCGGGGAAGCTCTGAACTGACAATTGACCAAAAGAACCAGACTGGCGGTCTGGATAAAAATTATATTCTGGATTACAGCTATGATCTGGGTGAGGCCATGACCGCTTTTATCCCGCGTTTTAAAGGCGGAGGTATGGCTGAGCCGGTGGGCGAAAATTCGCAGGTTTATCAGTTCTTTGAAAAGAACCAGGGAAAAGACGCGGCTCAACGGATTAGCACCGGCCTGCCGTTGTACTGGGGTTCACAACCTATTTCGAATGCACCGTTTTACTACGGGGCGGTACTTTGCTTTTTGTTCGTCCTGGGTTTGTTCATTGTAAAGGGACCCGATAAATGGTGGATCGCGGCGGTGGTTGTCATTTCCTTTTTATTGTCGCTCGGAAAAAATTTCTCATTGCTGAGTAATCTGATGATCGATTATTTTCCGGCTTACAACAAGTTCCGGGATGTGAAGAACATTATCGTGATCCAGCAGTTTGCCATGGCAGTGATGGGTGTCCTGGCGGTAAAGGAGATTTATCTGGCCCGGCTGAACAAGGGCGAGCTGCTGAAAAAGCTGAAATATACCTGGTTTATTTGCGGCGGACTGGCGTTGGTTTTCGTCGTCATTCCGGGTATTGCAGGTGATTTTCGGGCGGTTTCGGACGCCCGGCTGGTTCAGGCCGGTTGGCCCGACCAGCTGATGGATGCTTTGCGGAGCGATCGCCGCATGGTATTGCGAACCGACGCTTTCAGAAGTTTAGTGTTTGTTACATTGGCTGCAGGAGTCGTGTGGTTGTTCATCAAACAAAAAATTAAAGCGCAATACGCGTTGGTGATCTGGGTGATGCTGATCCTGACTGATCTGTGGCCGGTGAATAAAAAGTATTTGAACAACGATCATTTTGAATCGCCGTCGAAGGTCGAAAAGCCTTTTGTCGCATCAAAAGCGGATCAGGCTATCCTGCAGGACCCGGATCCGGATTTCAGGGTGCTGAACCTGACCGTCAGTGTATTCAGTGATGGCTCCACATCCTGGTTCCATAAATCGTTAGGAGGGTATCACGGGGCTAAAATGGAACGTTACCAGGAGCTGATCGATCATCGTTTATTTCCGGAGATCCAGTCGCTGATCGGCGGATTCAAAAGTCCTGAAGCCATTGATTCGCTGCTGAAGTCTTCTCCGGCGATGAACATGCTTAATACCCGTTATATTATATTCGACCCCAACAGCGCGCCGTTGGAGAATTTTCACGCCACCGGTCATGCCTGGTTTGTGGGCGATATGCAGGTGGTGGAGAATGCCAATGAAGAGATTGCCGCGCTGGAAAGCCTTGATCCCGCAAAGAAAGCGGTCGTGGATCAGCGTTTTGCCGGAGATCTGAAGGATGTTCAGTTTGGCGGAGCAGGGGAATCGACGATTAAACTGACGGAATACAAACCCAATTACCTGAAATATGAGGCTACCGTTGGTAACGGAAAGCCGCTGGCCGTTTTTTCGGAGATCTGGTATCCGAAAGGATGGAAAGCCTTTATTGACGGAGAAGAAACTTCGATTATCAGGGCCAATTACCTGTTACGGGCCCTGGTCATTCCTCAGGGAGAACACGAGGTTGAATTCCGGTTTGAGCCTCAGTCGTATTACCTGGGAAATAAAGTTTCTCTGGCCAGTTCGCTGGTCCTTATGCTGGCTGTGGCCGGGATAGGTTTTGTTGAATTTAAGAAAAGAAAAAATCGTGTTAAAGAAGCGTCAGGCAAGAATTAAGCGCTGGCTGGTCCGTTCGTATCTGGTCGCCACAGTCAGCATTACCCTGGTTTTGTTCCTGGTGGGCATGATGGCTCTGCTGGTACTGAATGCCGGCAGGTTGTCGGATTACGTGCGAGAGAACGTTGGATTTACGCTGATTCTGAACGATGACGTGAGGGAAGTAGAAGTCCTGCGTCTGCAAAAGAACCTGAGCGCCACGAAATTTGTCAAGACGACCAGGTATGTGGACAAAGAAGAGGCGGCCAAAGAGCTGGCAAAGGATTTGGGTGAAGACTTTGCAGGTTTTTTAGGATTCAATCCGCTTTTTTCATCAGTCGACGTGAAACTGCATGCCGCCTGGATGCAGGCCGACAGTTTAACGATACTCGAACGCAAATTCCTGGAATATCCACAGGTGAAAGAAGTCTATTATCAGCGCGATTTGGTGAAGGTGATCAATGACAACGTGCAACGTCTGAGTATTTTGTTGCTGGTTTTTTCGGGTCTGCTCCTGTTTATTTTTATTACCCTGATCAACAATACGATCCGGATATCCATCTATTCGCAACGATTTATTATTAATACGATGAAACTCGTGGGAGCGACCCGCTCATTCATCAGGCGGCCGTTCGTGATCAAGAGTGTCAGTTACGGTCTGGTTGCCGGTCTGGTCGCGGATGCATGCATTTTTTTGCTGATCTGGTCATACCGGAAAGATTTTGGAAATCTGATCAGCTGGGAACAATCAGACAGCATTGCTGTTGCATTCGCGGTGGTCCTATTGTTTGGCATGCTGATTTCGTGGCTTTCCACGCATTTGGCAGTGAACAAATTCCTGCGGCTGCGCTTTGAAGAGTTGTTTTATTAGTGAGAAATTAAAGGAAATGATTAATAAAAAACAAAATATGGATGAACAACAATTTGCCCTGGGGAGGAAAAACTACAAGTTGCTCCTGATCGGTTTTGTAATTATTGTAATCGGCTTTATGCTGATGGTGGGAGGGAAAAGTGAAGATCCTGCCGTTTTTAATCCTGAAATTTTTAATTTCAGAAGAATTACCCTGGCTCCTGTTGTGGTGCTCTTTGGCTTTTTATTTGAGATTTACGCCATTATGAAGAAGTGAAACAAGGACGGGAGACCGGAAACCGGAAACCAGGAAGAGGGGTGAGGAATTTTAACAATTAAGCTTTTGACTGCATTTATTTTGTAGTTTATTACCTGATTGTCGGGTTAATTACTACTTTTGCAGCCTGAAAAAAATCAGGCTGCAGGAAAAGTATGTTGTTTATCCGGAGCAGGTTGAGCTGCTTCTTTTAAATTGATTTCGGCGTCTGAATTCCGTTATTCTGTAATTCTAATTATTTTGATTTTGAAAAAATACGACTTTCAGCAAGGAGAAGTATTATTTTTTGATAAAGAACTGGACTGGACTTCATTCGATTTGGTGCAGAAAGTACGTAATCATCTGAGCAGGATGCTGGGAGTTAAAAAGCTTAAAGTGGGTCATGCCGGAACGCTTGATCCGAAAGCCACAGGATTGATGATCGTGTGTACGGGAAAGGCCACCAGTCGTATTGAAAGCTTTCAGGCAGGTGAAAAAGAGTATGTGGCCACGTTAAAACTGGGGGCGACTACACCGTCGTACGATCTCGAAACCCCGGAGAATAATCAGTTCGGGGTGGAGCATATTAGCCGCGAACTGATTCTCGAAGTATTGCAAAAATTCACAGGCGATCAGCTTCAGGTGCCTCCCTTGTTTAGCGCTGTCAAAATTGCCGGGAAAAGGGCCTATAAGCATGCCCGTAAGGGGGATGACATCAGGCTGAGTGCGAGGGCTGTTCAGATCCGTGAACTGGAACTGCTCGACTTTAGGGATGACCTGATGGAGATCAGGGTTTGTTGCAGTAAGGGCACTTACATCAGGGCTTTGGCGAGAGATATTGGTGAGGCGCTTCATTCGGGCGCATATCTGGTTCAATTAAGGCGTACGCGAATTGGCGACTTCCTTATTGCAGATGCAATGAGCGTGAAATTTTTTTTAGATAATTTGAATGAGTTTGTAACTAATTGAAGTTTGTCCCGTAAAAGGTCACTCTGTGATGACGCGGCTGACCTAGCTGTATTGACCGGAAAGACGGGAAATAATTAAGCATTTAAGAATATGAAGTTATCGAAATTTAGGTATAAATTACCGGACGAATTGATTGCCTTGCACCCTGCAGCGAACCGGGATGAATCGAGGATGATGGTTCTGCATCGCAAAACCCGGGAGATAGAGCACAGGACATTCAAAGATATTACCGAATATTTTCATGACAAGGATGTCATGGTTTTTAATGATACGAAGGTATTTCCCGCGCGTTTATATGGTAATAAGGAAAAAACGGGAGCCGAGATTGAGGTTTTTTTGCTTCGGGAACTGAACCGCGAACAGCGTTTATGGGATGTATTGGTAGATCCTGCAAGGAAAATCAGGATTGGGAACAAACTGTATTTTGGAGAGGATGATCTGCTTGTTGCCGAGGTGATCGATAATACCACTTCGAGGGGACGTACGCTTCGTTTTTTGTTTGACGGTCCCTATGATGAATTTAAAAGTACCCTTTACAGTTTGGGTCAAACCCCCCTTCCCAAGTTTATACAACGTCCGGTACAGCCTGAAGATAAAGACCGTTATCAGACTATTTTTGCCAAACACGAAGGTGCGGTAGCTGCTCCGACTGCAGGTCTGCATTTTAGTCGCGAACTGATGAAGCGCCTGGAGATTCTTGGTGTGAATTTCGGGTTCGTTACCTTACACGTGGGTCTGGGTAATTTCCGGAGCGTGGATGTGGAAGATCTCACCAAACATAAAATGGATTCGGAACAGATCTGGATTGGTGAGGCGGCTTGCAATGTTGTAAATGAGGCCAGGCTGAACAAACGCAATGTTTGTGCCGTTGGAACCACCGTAATGCGCACGCTCGAAAGCTCCGTATCGACTCAGGGGATGTTAAAACCATACGAAGGGTGGACGAATAAATTTATCTTCCCTCCATACGATTTTAGTGTGGCCGGCAGCATGGTCACGAATTTTCATTTGCCGCTTTCAACGCTTTTGATGATGGTTGCTGCATTCGGAGGCTACGAGTTCGTGATGGACGCTTACAAACAGGCAATTAAGGAAGGGTACCGGTTTGGTACGTACGGGGACGCGATGCTGATCCT
>JBDKTZ010000137.1:0-4970 GCA_039679975.1 Prolixibacteraceae bacterium | reverse complement strand
TGGTATTTTTCTGCTTTGTCAGATAGCATCGGACAAGCATTCAATGAAAAGTTCTTCAATTCGAAAACAAGTTTATATGGTACGGATGATACTTACCAGACCTATCAGTTAATCGCTTTGACCGGAGATCTGGTGCCGGCCGAACACCGTCAGGCTGTTATTAATACAATTATTAAAGATCTCAATAAACGGAAAAATCATTTAAATACAGGTATCATTGGTACTAAATATCTTTGGCCCACTTTGGTTAACAGCGGACAAGGAAATCTTGCATTTGAGGTGGCCAAACAAACCACATACCCAAGTTACGGATACTGGCTTAAGAACGGTTCCACAACCTTACTCGAAGAGTGGTCTGGTGCGAATTCCCATAATCACCAAATGTTTGGATCGATCTCTGAATACTTTTATAAGTATCTGGCGGGGATCTGGTCGCCTATGGAGAATAACACGTCGGTAGGATATAAACATGTTCATTTGCAGCCTTTTGTGCCCGATAGCCTGAAGTCGGTAAAGGCTTCACTGGAGACTGTTTCAGGAACTGTCGTTTCGGATTGGAAGAAGGAGGAAGGTTCTTTCAGCTATCATGTTTCAATTCCTGCAAACACAACAGGAACTGTGATCATTCCGGTATTTGGGGAAAATTCTGTTTTGAGCGAAGGAGGCATAACGATTTGGGAGAAGGGCGCTTTTGAGGATGGCGTTGCCGGTATTACTACTGTAAAAAAAGAATCTGACAGATTAATGCTTACTATCGAGTCTGGAGAGTATGAATTTGAATTAAAGGAAGAATGAACATTAATCATTATTTCTTTTTATCGGTTTTTATGCTGATAATCGTATTTTATTAGTATATTTGCTTATAAAAAAAGAATGAATAGCGCAACTATTTCGGCCGATATTATTTCTTCAACAGCCTTATCGCCTGATGATAAAAGAATTCTTCAGGAATGTATCCTCCGATTTCTGGAGAGATTGAAAAATAAGTACAAGAATGAGAGATTTTTGGGGCGCTTGATTCAGGGGGACTATATAGAATGTGCACTTCAGCGTCCTCATCATGCCTTAAGGATAGCGCTCTTGTTAAAGACGTTTATTAAATCACTTGACCTGCCAAGAATAAGCTCAAAAGACAAAAGGATCAAGTATTTTAAAGAACATGGTGTTCGGCTTGCTGTTGCGGTAGCCCCGCTGGCAACACTTATTCCCGGTGAAAACGTCATGGACGGTGAAGCCATTTATCTGTCGGGAAGGACCATAAAGAACCTGGGCACTTCAGGCAAACAGAAAATAGTCATAAAAAGCACTATGTTCTTCCGAAGTCCCGACAACGAACAACAAGATAAATTTGATACTATTTTTTCATTGCTCGATAAGATCATTGCTGGTTGTTCCGGTAAACAATGTGAAATACTCTATCACAAACTCTCAGGGCTCAGTGAAAAGGAGATTAGTAAAAAGCTGAATAAAAATCAATCAACAATCAGCCAGCATTCTACGGCTGCCGGCTGGCAGGCGATTGAGAAATCGGTTAATTATTTTGAAAAAATATTTTGATTAGGAAATGATTTATCAATTAATTCTTTTGCAATTTCTGGCCCATCTGCTTGCCGATTATGTTTTCCAATCACAGGTGTGGAGTAAGGGGAAAAGCAGAAAAACGATCACTAAATTTCACGTTTTTCATGTTCTGGTCGTTTTTGTATGTTCCTGGATTCTCTCGCTCGATCCGGGTTATTTTATAGCTGCCATCGGATTAACGATTGTTCATTTTTTTACAGATGTGCTGAAAAGCTATTTGGTTATTCGCGCCAGGAACAACGGGACAAATAAAAACTTTTTTTTTACAGATCAGCTTATTCATCTGTTCTTCCTGATTTTTATTCCGTTTGCTTATCAGGAATGGCATGGGATAAATTTTGTTGCTGAGTTTTCTTTGAAGACGATCGCGGTCGTTACTGCTTTTGTATTTTGTTCCAAACCTGCCAACATTGTCATTAAAAATATTTTTACTGTTTTTGAAATTGCCGTTCCGACTCAAGAAAAGAAGTCTATTGTTAAAGCAGAAGAACCAAATACAGAAGAGAGTTTGCCGAATGCCGGGAAGCTTATTGGCATCATGGAACGCCTGTTGACGTTGGCATTGATCTTAATGGGGCAATACGGTGCTGTGGGGCTGATAATCGCCGCAAAGTCAATTTTACGCTTTAAAGATACCCGGCAGAATGAGTATATTTTGGTGGGCACGCTCTTAAGTTTCGGACTGGCTGTACTTCCGGGAATTTTAATATCGCAATTATAGATATTGGTTAATTTGCCGATAATTTTATTTATTGTCAAAAGAGACGATAAATCAGCGAAGTGGGCGTCAGGCAGATTGAAGCAGCGTATAAATTTGTACATCAAAGAACAGCTTAATGTTTATATTTGAAAACTACTTTTAATATGAAATCATTTTTATCAATCGTTATTTTTCTTCTGACCGTTCATGCTTTAATGGCTCAGTCAGGAGAATGTCTGCCGGGGAATCTTCGTTGTGAACATCTTGTCGATCCTTTGGGCGTAGATACATCGCAACCACGTTTTACATGGATGCTGAATGATTCGCGGTATGGAGCTATGCAAACAGCCTGGCAAATCGTAGTTGATACCGATTCTGCAGCGGTCGCTAATGGCAAAGGGAGCATGTGGAATTCACAAAAAAGGGAGTCTGATAAAATGCTTGCCAGATATGAAGGGCATGAATTGAAGCCGTTTACCAGATATTTCTGGAGCATCACTGTCTGGGATAAAAATCAGCAGGCATCAAATCCTGTGGTCGCTTCATTTGAAACCGGAATGAAGGAAATTAAAAACTGGAAAGGGTCATGGATCAGTGATGGTACCGACATGAACATAAAACCTGCCCCTTATTTCCGGAAAGTATTCACGGCATCAAAAAAAATCGAATCGGCAAGAGCTTATATTGCTGTTGCCGGATTATATGAACTGTATATCAACGGTGAAAAAATTGGTGATCATCGTCTTGATCCTATGTACACCCGCTTCGACAGGCGCACGTTGTACGTTACGTATGATGTGACCAGTCAATTACAAAGCGGCAAAAATGCGATAGGCGTTTTATTAGGGAATGGCTGGTATAATCTCCAATCGACTGCAGTGTGGGATTTTCACAAAGCATCATGGCGGGGAAGACCGGCTTTTTGCCTTGACCTGAGGATTACCTACGATGACGGGTCGACAGAAACCGTTACCTCCGGCAAAGATTGGAAAACATCTTTAAGCCCGGTCATTTTCAACAGCATTTATACGGCAGAGCATTATGATGCACGTTTGGAGCAACCGGGTTGGAATACAGTTAACTTCGATGATTCCAAATGGAAAGAATCTGTTAACCGCGCTGCACCGTCCCTAAATATAATTACCCAGCTTCTTCATCCAATCAGGGATGTTGAAGAAATTCATGCGAACAGCATAAAAAAGCTGAATGATACTACCTACGTATTTGATCTGGGACGGAATATTTCCGGTGTGAGTCAGATTAGGATAAGAGGAACAGCAGGTACAGTTGTCCGGTTAATTCATGGTGAACGTCTCAAAAGTGACGGCCACGTCGATCTGTCGAATATTAATGTGCATTACCGGCCTACTGATGATACGGATCCGTTCCAGACCGATATTTTTATTTTAGGGGGCAGGGGAGAAGAGTCTTTTAAAGCCCGCTTCAATTATAAAGGATTTCAATATGTGGAGGTGGTGAGTTCGCAACCTGTTACGATCGGACAGGAAAGCCTGATCGGATATTTTATGCATAGCGATATTCCTGTTGCCGGTGAAATCAAAACGTCGAATCCGGTGATCGATAAAATCTGGTCTGCTACAAACAATTCTTATCTTTCCAATCTTTTTGGTTATCCGACAGACTGCCCCCAACGTGAAAAGAATGGCTGGACGGGTGATGCTCATATTGCTGTCGAAACCGGATTGTATAGCTTTGATGGTATCACAGTCTATGAAAAATGGCTGGGCGACCATCTGGATGAACAACAACCCAATGGCGTCCTGCCGGCTATTATTCCAACAGCCGGGTGGGGCTATCACTGGGCGAATGGCCCTGACTGGACCAGTACCCTTGCTTTGATCCCCTGGAACATTTATCTTTTTTACGGCGATGCTTCTTTATTGGAAGCGTGCTATGATGCCATTCAGCGCTATGTTGATCATATTTGGGAAATTAGTCCGTCAGGATTGACCAGTTGGGGACTTGGAGATTGGGTTCCGGTAAAATCAAAATCACAGGTTGAACTGACTTCGACGGCTTATTTTTATGCTGATGTGACGATATTGGCAAAGGCGGCAAAAATGTTCAACCGTCAGGACGATTACAGGAAATACTCTGCTCTTGCTGAAAAAATAAAAAAAGCATTTAATGAGAAATATCTGAACAGGGAAGCTGGGACGTATGGCTCCGGAATGCAAACAGAGATGAGCGTACCATTATTCTGGGGACTGGTTCCGGAAGATATAAGAGCCCGGGTGGCAGCAAACCTGGATAAACGGGTCAAAGCCGATCAATTTCATCTGGACGTAGGAGTGCTTGGCGAAAAAGCCGTGCTGAATGCATTGAGTGGGAATGGATATGCAGGGTCGGCTTGGAAAATTGCTTCTCAGAAAACCTATCCCTCCTGGGGCTGGTGGATCGTGAATGGCGCAACTACCCTGTATGAAAACTGGGATATTGAAGCTCAACGCGATATTTCTCTTAATCACATCATGTTCGGAGAAATTGGAGCTTGGTTGTACAAAGGCATGGGTGGAATAAATCCGGATCAGGAGGCGCCGGGATTCAAGAACATCATTTTACGCCCCTCCTTTTTCAGGGAACTTGATGATGCTTCTGCTTCGCATCAGTCTCCTTATGGAAAAATTGTTTCGCAATGGAAAAGAGAAGGGAAGAAGCTTTTTTACAC
>JBDKTZ010000161.1:0-19394 GCA_039679975.1 Prolixibacteraceae bacterium | reverse complement strand
TGTAATTATCTTTGGATATTGACGTCTATTAATTGGAAAAAGAGGAAATATCCTCCGGAGAAAATTAGAACAAAATCATTAAACAATTAAAACACAATTATGAGAACAAAATTTGCAAGAAAAATGACCACTCTTTTATTATCGGTGGTGTTCTTTTCTGCTTCTGCAGTATCTGCTGACGTCTTAGCAGCAAATTACGTGATTGTTCCTGTTGCCCGGCAAGATCTTGGACTGGGAGTGGAACAGGCCTGGAAACTGAGCTATGACGAAAACAGGGCGCCGATTGTTGTTGAACTGTTCAATTCCAAAAAAGGAAAAACTTTTATTGTTCGTACTGATCATTTTGAAGTAGCTTATGTATCTTCTCCAAAGGGATTTGGAGCTCGTAAGGTCAGGATATCGGAGAGCAAAGTGCCTGATTCTCTTACAAGTCAGGTTATTAATGAGGAAGAATTGGCTAAACAACGGATACTTTCGACCGAGGAAGTGGATGGAAAAGCAGCAATTGAATTAATTGCAGCTTATCTTCCCGATCTTGTCAATTCCAGTTACAAACATTTGTTTAGCCTCTGATTCAATAATCAAACAGCATCAATTCGAAAGCTGCTTTCTTCAGGGAAGCGGCTTTTTTAATGCAAAAAAATGAAATGCATAGACATATAGTTGTACATTATAGTTACTTTTGTGATCATCAAATAAAAAACAGAAAAATTAAATAATGGCATTTATCAGCAAAATTTTAGGTACGTTCTTGGGGAATAAATCGGATCGGGATATCCGCGAAGTTACTCCAATACTTGAAAAGATCAGGATTGAATATGAACGGATAAAGCAATTTTCGAATGATGAACTGAGGGCAGAAACCCTTAAGCTAAAAGAGATTATTCGGGAAAGGATCCGACCTGAAGAGGAACGGATTACCGCTTTAAAGCAAAAGGCTGAAGAAGCTGAAATCCAGGAAAGCGAAGGGATCTATCAGGAAATAGACAAGCTGGAAGAGCGGATCGATGAAGAAATAGAAGAAGTCTTAATTGAAATACTTCCGAACGCATTTTCAATTGTCAAAGAAACGGCAAAACGTTTTTTTGACAATAAAACAGTTGTTGTTTCTGCAACTGATTTTGATCGCGACATTGCAGCCCGTAAGTCAAACGTTGAAATCAGCGGAGATCAGGCCATTTGGCATAACTCCTGGGTGGCTGGCGGAAATGAGATCACCTGGGATATGATCCATTATGACGTGCAGCTGATCGGGGGTATTGTTCTTCATTCCGGCAAGATTTCGGAAATGGGAACCGGAGAAGGTAAGACGCTTGTTGCAACCTTGCCTGTATTTCTGAACGCTCTTGCCGGCAGGGGGGTCCATGTGGTGACCGTGAATGATTACCTCGCGAAACGTGACTCGGAATGGATGGGCCCTATTTTTGAATTCCACGGATTAAGTGTGGATTGTATCGACAAGCACCAGCCCAATTCAGATGCCCGGCGAAAAGCGTATAATTCAGATATCACTTACGGTACAAATAATGAGTTTGGATTCGATTACCTGCGTGACAACATGGCCATTAACCCGCAGGACCTTGTTCAGCGGAAACATCACTATGCGATCGTGGATGAGGTCGACTCGGTATTGATTGATGATGCCCGGACGCCATTGATCATCTCAGGTCCAACTCCCAGGGGAGACAATCAGAAATTTGACGAATTGATGCCCAAGGTGGAACGTCTGGTTGCCGCCCAGCGTAATTACGTGAATCAGTGCCTGACAGATGCCAAACGCCTGCTGAAAGAAAATGCAACCAAGGAAGAGAAGGAAGAAGGCTCCCTGCAATTGCTGCGGGCTCAAAAAGGACTTCCAAAGACAAAGGCACTGATCAAGTTTCTCAGTGAGGAGGGAACAAAAGCGCTCATGCAGAAGACTGAGAACTTCTATATGCAGGATAACAGCAAGAATATGCATGTAGTGACCGACCCCTTGTTTTTTATCATTGAAGAAAAACAGAATTCGGTAGAGCTTACTGACAAAGGAATTGACCTGATCTCGTCAGATGTGGAGGATCCTGAATTCTTCATTCTTCCCGATGTAGGCTCATCCATCGCAGAAATTGAACATGATCCTTCGCTAAATCCGCAGGAAAAAATAGAAAAAAAAGACAGTTTACTTCAAAATTATGCCATAAAGTCGGAACGAGTCCATACCATAAACCAGCTGCTGAAGGCATACGCCATGTTTGAAAAAGACGTGGAGTATGTGGTCATTGATAATAAGGTAAAGATCGTTGATGAGCAGACCGGTCGTATCATGGAGGGTCGCCGTTATTCCGACGGGCTCCATCAGGCCATTGAAGCGAAGGAACGGGTGAAGGTGGAGGCTGCTACACAGACTTATGCCACCATCACGCTTCAGAATTATTTCAGAATGTATCATAAACTTGCAGGTATGACCGGTACCGCAGAAACTGAAGCTGGTGAATTCTGGAACATCTATAAGTTGGATGTGGTAGTGATCCCAACCAACAAGCCTGTGATTAGAAAGGATTATAACGACAAGGTCTACAAAACCAAGCGTGAAAAGTATAACGCAGTGATCCAGGAAATAGCGGACCTCAATCAACAGGGGCGTCCGGCATTGGTGGGTACTACCTCGGTCGAGATTTCCGAGTTGCTGAGCCGGATGTTGAAAATCAGAGGTATCAAGCATAATGTATTGAACGCTAAATTACATGCACGTGAAGCTGAAATCGTCGCCGATGCCGGTAAGAAAGGAACGGTAACTATTGCCACCAATATGGCTGGTCGTGGTACCGACATCAAGTTGTCTGAGGAAGTCAGGCAGGCAGGCGGATTGGCAATTCTTGGCACTGAACGGCACGATTCCCGGCGTGTTGACCGCCAGTTGCGCGGACGTGCCGGACGCCAGGGAGACCCGGGCAGCTCCCAGTTTTTTGTTTCACTGGAAGATGATCTGATGCGGCTTTTCAATTCGGAACGAATCACGGGTATTATGGACCGCCTGGGTCTGGAAGAAGGAGAAGTAATCCAGCACTCCATGATCACCAAATCGATTGAACGAGCCCAGAAAAAAGTGGAAGAAAACAACTTTGGTATTCGCAAACGTTTACTGGAATACGATGACGTGATGAACTCCCAGCGTGAGGTGATCTATAAAAAAAGGCGCCATGCCTTATTCGGTGAACGTCTGGAGGTGGATGTGCTAAACATGATGTACGACACGCTTGAAAACCTGATTAACGAATACTATGGGGGTGACTACGATGAATTCAACCTGGAACTGATGCGCTTGATGTCCTTGAACTCACCGGTAAAACAGGATGATTTCATCAAACTGAAACCTGAAGAAATTGTTGATCAGATCTACCAGGTGATGATAGGCACTTACAACAGAAAGGTTGAAACGATAGCAAAACAGGCATACCCGGTGATTAAGGAAGTGTATGAAACCAAATCTCATCTGTATCACAATATCGTTGTGCCGATTTCGGATGGAAAGAGAATCTTTCAAATTGTTACCAATCTGGAGAGGGCATATCAGAACAAGGGAAGGGAATTGGTAAAATCGTATCAGAAACAGGTCCTTTTAGGGATCATCGACGAAGCATGGAAGGAACAGTTGAGAGAAATGGACGATTTGAAGCAATCCGTTCAAAATGCGGCCTATGAGCAAAAAGATCCTTTACTGATCTATAAGTTCGAATCGTTCAATTTGTTTAAGATGATGATCCAAAAAGTGAATAAGGATATTGTCTCCACGTTGATGAAGGGACAAATCCCGATTTCTAATCCGGATCAGGTGAGGGAAGCTGAAACCGCCAGGCGCACCGATATGAGCAAATATTCTGCTCAAAAAACGGATTCGCAGGAAATTTCAAGGGGAAGAAGACCTGCCGGGACCCCACCGCCGCCGCAAAAGGTTCAACCGGTAAGGGTTGAAAAAAAGGTGGGACGAAATGATCCCTGCCCCTGCGGAAGCGGAAAGAAATACAAAAATTGTCATGGTCAAGGACTTGAATAGAACAATCATAATATGACACAACTGCTAGTCTTTATTCACTGGAACGCCAGTCCCGAAATCTTTCACATCGGATCATTGTCTGTCCGATGGTATGGCGTGTTTTTCGCCACAGGTTTCCTGCTCGGTTATTATATGGTTGAACGTATGTTCAAATATGAAAAGCTTGAGCTGAAATGGCTGGAGAGTTTGTTTGTTTACATGATTGTGGCAACCATCGTGGGAGCGCGCCTGGGACATGTCATTTTCTACGGATGGGACTATTACTCCCAACATCCGCTCGAGATCATCAAGGTATGGCATGGCGGTTTAGCCAGCCATGGGGGCACACTGGGAATTTTCATCGCGCTGATGATCTGGAGCAAAAAGGTGTCAAAAAGGTCAGTTCTCTGGATCATTGACCGGGTAGTTGTGCCCACGGCGCTTGTGGCTGCAATGATCCGTACAGGGAATTTGATGAACTCGGAGATTTACGGAGTGCAGACCGATTTGCCATGGGGTTTTATATTTGTGCGAAATGGAGAAACAGTTCCCAAGCATCCGACCCAGATATATGAGGCGCTGGCCTACCTGTTTACATTTGCAGTTACGTTTTATCTCTATTGGAAAACCAATGCCCGTAAAAAGGAAGGATTAATCACGGGGATCTTTTTTATTATGATTTTCCTTTCCCGCTTCCTGATTGAATTCATCAAGGAAGACCAGGAAGCTTTTGAAGCCGCGATGACGTTGAATATGGGTCAATGGCTGAGCATTCCTTTTGTTCTGGGAGGCTTATACCTGGTTATCCGGGCGATTAGAAGGAAAGAAGTAAGCTATCCGGTCAGATAAAACACCACGATAAATTCTTAGGCATGAAAAAATGCTGATCTTGTACTACGGGATCAGCATTTTTTTTTGTCGGAGAAAAAAATTTTATTTTTTATTTGAAAACAGCTAACTTGTACATGAAGTTCGGAGAATGTTTGGCCGGCAATATAATAAGAGCAGAATGAAATGGTTTATTCCAGTGAAGAGAAGATTAATGAATTATGCAAATTGTTACTTGATGTAGGCTCCATGTTAATGAGTTCAGGGGCCAATACAGCGCGCATTCGCATCAATATCATGCGCATTGCCAATGCTTATGGTTACAACGCTGAGTTGTTGGTGACGCACCGGGCTTTGATGCTGACCTTGTATGATGATGAAAAAGATTATTTTTTCAGCCGTTTAAAGCGAACCTCGCCTCATGGAGCAAACTTTAAAATTGTCAGTGGCATCAGCAGAATGAGCTGGAGTATTGTAGAGGAGAAATGGAGCCTTGAACAGGCGAAACGGGAACTTGACCGTCTAAAATCGCTCCCTCATTATTCCCGATGGATTATTTTATTGATGGTTTCGCTTGCCGGAGCCTCATTTTGCAGGCTGGCGGGAGGCGAATGGCCCGATATGCTTACCTCGGCTTTGGCTACCTGCGCAGGATTACTCGTCAGGCAGGAAGCAACAAAAAAAACGTTCAATGCTTATCTATGCGTTTTCTTTGCTGCCTTAACTTCTTCGTTAATTTCAGGGCTGGCGTTAAAATTGCAGATCGGGGTTCATCCTGAATATGCATTGTCTACCTCAGTCTTGTATCTGATCCCGGGTATTCCGCTGATCAATTCGTTGTCGGATTTGCTGGATGGCAATATTATGAACGGAATTGTAAGGGGAGTTAACGGGTTAATGATCTCTTTTGCAATCGCGCTGGGCATGCTCGGAGCGATCTTGGTTTATAATTTATAGATACGGTACAAAAAACCGGTTCTTAAGTCTTGATACCTGATGCAAATAAATGGAACTGATTGCTTTTTTTGAAAAATGGATTTGGCTGGGACTGGCTGGGATTGGTTTTGGTATCCTGTTTAATGTCCCGGAACGAACCTTGAAGGTGATCTTCATTATGGCCTCGATGGGCGGTGCTTTCAAATTAATTGTCATGGAGCTTGGCGGCGGGATCATTTTTGCTTCCTTTTTGGGAGCTATCGTGGTGGGTTTCATGAGTATTTACGCGGCTCATCTTCGCCATTCGCCTCCCTTTGTGCTGGCCATTCCCGCGGTTATCCCAATGGTCCCGGGAACGTTTGCTTATCGCGCTATGCTGGGGGTGATCAGGCTTACCGGGGAACAGAACAACGACGTGTTTGTGCAACTCATGCACAATACCATCGATAACGGTCTGAAAGCATTTTTTGTCCTGCTGGCACTGTCGTTGGGCGTATCAATGCCTATGCTGCTTACCCGAAGTGAGTCTGTTAAAAAGCTGAAGGTAAAAATGCCTGTCAATATCGAAGGATTGAAAAAGAATAAGACCGATAAGCTTTGAAGCTCACCGGTCTCATTAATTTGCTTTTTTAATGCACGTGTTCCGTTTCTCCCTTTTTAAGTTCAGCCTGTAAATAATAGGCATTGTTCATGACGATGAGTTCATCCTTTTCAGGTTGCTCGAGAAGCTTCACTTCCACCCATCCGTTGTCCTGAACCCCTCTGACTACTTCAATCGGGTGAAAAGCCCAAACCACTTTACCATCAACCTGTTCTTGTTCTGCTTTGAAAATAAAATGTTTACCACCTTCCCTGACAATACCCTCTTCCGGTACAGCATAGCTCTTTTGTCCGCCGGTAATAATGCTTCCCCTTACATACATGCCGGGAATCAATGTGTTTTTTGCATTGCTGATCACGGCAGAAACGCGGATTGCTTTTGAATCCTGCTCAAATGTTTTCCCGAGCGACTTTACTGTTGCCTGTACTGTTTTACCAGGATAAGACTCGACCATGCACTGAACTTGTTGGCCAACTTTCACCAGAGACAGATCTTTTTCAAAGATCATAAGTTCAGCATATATTTCATCGGTATTTACGATCTCGAACAGAGTCGTTTCCGGTGCAGCATATTGACCGGTTCTGACTCGTACAGCATGAATGGAGCCGCTGATAGGAGCGGGAAGGGGTATTTTTTCAACTATTGCTCCCCTCCGGATTTCACCGGCATTTAATCCAAGAAGTCTTAGTTGTGCCTCATAACCATTTACGGTTCCCTGCATCGCGTGATATTCGGCAGTAATCCGCTCTTGTTCTTTTCCTGATCCGATCTTTTCTTCCTGAAGCCTGGTTTGTCTCCGATATTCCTTTTCCAAAAACTGTAGTTGATTCCAACTGCTGATGTAATTGGTTTGCAACTGAATGAGTTCCGGATGACTTAAAAGAGCCAGGGTTTGACCCTTTTTTACCTGATCGCCTTCCCTTACCTGAATGGAATGGATGTTCGCACCAATTACGGCCGTCACTGTTGCCTGGTTCTGCGGTGGTACCTTTAACCGTCCGTTCGCTTCCACATAGCTATTCATATTTCGCATAGACAGCGTATCGATTTTCATGTCGAGCGAGCGGAATTTTTTTTCTGAGAAATGAACTTCATCAGCATGATCTCCTTCGTGTTCATGTTCTTCATGTTTGGGGCCTCCCGTTTGACAACCGACTAACCCGGATGTAAGGAAGAGGAAAAGCAAATATGTTTTAAAGGTATTCATTGATCTGTTATTTAAAATTATTTACCTGAGATGTATTCCAGGCGGCTGACGGCCTGGTTAAAACCATTGATTGCGTCGAGGTAGCCAAATTTGAGTTGCAATGCCTGGTTCATGCTCTGAATGTAAGCCACATAATCGATAGCTCCGTTTTCAAAGCTCTTTTGAGCCTGTACCATGATCAGATCAGCCTGCGGCAATGCTTTCTCTGTGTAATAATTTAAGCTTTCCCTGTATTTGAGCACTTCCTGCAGCTGTTGCCCGAACTGGCTCTGCAATACATTCTGATAATAGGAAGCCTGCGTCTCGGCAATTTCAGTTTGTATTCGGGCAGCATTCACCTGGGCTTTCCCGGAACCAAAAAATAAAGGCACAGACACTCCAAACCGAACGCCTGTGAAACGATCGGACGATCCTGCAACAGCTCCGCCGGCTGTTTCGCTGCCAATCAGGGACTGATTGAAATACCCAAGGGTAAGTTCAGGTAATAATTTAGCCGATTCGACTTTCTTTTCCGCTTGAGCTGTTTTAATTTGCTGACGGGCATAAGCCAGTTCAGGGTTGCTTTTCACGGAGTCCTGCTGCAAACCATCAGGAATAGCTGTTGCTCCGAACGAAGCAGGAGCGAAAATCCATGGAATGGTGTCATTGAGTAATACCTGAAGTTGCTCCTGAATAATCTTAATATCGGCTGTCACCGCTCGAATCGAGTTATTCATTTCCATAACCTGGGTTTCGGCAGCTACTTTTTCCAGGTAGGTACTTTCTCCCGTTTCATAACGAATATTTGCCGCGTGTAAAAAGCGGGTATAAATTGAATCCTGTTTCAGCAGAAGTCGTTTCTTATCAAGCAGGTAAGACAAATGATACCATGGTTGACTGATCTGGTATTTTAATTCATTAACTGAAACCATAAGCCGTATTTCGCTGGCCCTGACTTTTTCATCTGCCAGTTTTCCACGTCTGGAATAAACGGATGGAAATTCGAATGACTGGTTTAATTCGAATGAAAAATCCTTCTCATAGCTGTTGTATTGCCCGTACTGGAATCCAATATCGGCTTTAGAGGGATTAAAAGCAGCCTTTTTACCTTGCTTTTCAAGCTCAATCCCGTTGCGCGTTACCTGCACGTCACCATTATTTCGGATGCCGATCCGGATTGCCTGGTCGACTGTCGTGATTGTATGATTTTCCTGCGCGCGCAGATTTTTAGCCGGAAGAATCAAAAGTACAGCGATCAGGATCAGAACAGACGCGCCTCGGAGAAGGACAGGCTCAGATTTTCTGCTTTCAATCCACTTGTATAATACAGGCAAAATAAAAAGCGTGAGCAAGGTTGCTGTGATCATTCCGCCAATCACGACCGTTGCCAAAGGCTGCTGGACCTCGGCTCCCGCTGAAGTGGATACGGCCATAGGCAGGAAACCCAGGACATCGGTGAGCGCCGTTAAAAGGATTGGTCTTATCCTGCGTCTTGCACCACGGTGTATTCGCTCGTCCAGATCGGTCACGCTTTCCGCTTTTAGCTCATTCCATCCGCTAATCAGCACCAGCCCGTTCAACACGGCAACGCCAAACAGGACAATAAAGCCGACACCGGCTGAAATACTAAAGGGCATGTCTCTGATCCATAATGAAAATACCCCACCAATGGAGGCCAATGGTATGGCGATATAGATCATAATGGTTTGTTTGACTGATTTAAGTGCAAAAAAGATCATGATGAAGATCAATCCTAACGCAACAGGAACCAAGATCCTAAGACTTTGGGAAGCGCGTTCCAGATTCTCAAAAGCACCGCCGTACCGAATGTAATAACCAGGAGGAAGATCAAGCCGTTTCTCCAGTTCCTGTCGAATCTCATGAACCAGACTTTTAACATCACGCCCTCTTACGTTAATCCCGACATAGGTTCTCCTGTTCGTATTTTCCCTGCTGATCTGCATAGGGCCGGGCTGATAACTGATTTCGGCTACTTCTCCAAGCGGGATCAGGTTTTCATCCGAAAGATTGACCGGCAGATTTTTCAGATCATCGATACTTTGTCTGTATTCCTCCTTCAATCGGACCACAAGGTCGAAACGCTTTTCACCTTCAAAAATGACCCCGGTTATTCCTCCGCCAAAAGCAGACTGAACTGTAGTATTCAGATCTTCAATGTTTAATCCGTATTGTGCCAGTTTGTCCCGGTCATAATTGACAGTCATTTGAGGCAGACCGCTTGTGGCTTCCACTTTCATATCGGCTACGCCAGCTATTCCGGAAACGATCTTTCCTATTTCTCCGGCCTTTGCTTCCAGTATTTCCGGATCTTCGCCAAATAGTTTTATGGCGATATCTTCCCGAACACCCGTAAGCAGCTCATTAAACCGCATTTCGATAGGCTGTGTGAACTCGTAATTAACTCCAGGGATCATTTCCAGCTTTTCCTTCATTTTCCCGATCAGCTCTTCCTTGGTTTGAACCGACGTCCATTCATCCTTCGGTTTTAAAATGACGAAACAATCGGCAATGTCCATCGGCATGGGGTCGGTCGGCACATCAGCCACTCCAATCCGGCTCAGGATATGTTTTACTTCGGGAAACTCGGCTTTGACGATCTGTTCAATTTTTGTTGTTGTTTTAACCGCTTCGCTCAGGGAGCTTCCCGGCTTTAAAAGAGCATGAAAAGCCAGGTCGCCTTCATCCAGCTGGGGTATAAATTCTCCTCCCATCCGGGTATAAGTAAAAACGGTCAGACCAAAAAATATAAGAGAGGAGATAACAACCAACTTCCCATTGCGAAGGACCATTATCAACGTATATTCATAACGATCTTCAATCCAGTGTACCAGTTTGTCTCCCCATGAAAGCTTTTCTTTTGCCTCTGTCCGGATCAGCCAGGCCGACATCATCGGTACATATGTTAAGCACAAAATGATGACCCCTGTCATTGCAAACATAAATGTCAGAGCCATAGGTTTAAACATCTTTCCTTCAATACCGTGAAGTGCCAATATGGGGAGAAATACGATGAGAATGATCAATTGCCCGAAAAAGGCTGAACTCATCATCTTTGCGGAGGCTTCCATCGCTGTATTATCCCGAAGTTCCCGGCTTAGCCGTTGACTTTTCTGAATCCGCCCGTGAAGCATGAAAACTGTACTTTCAACAATAATGACTGCGCCATCCACAATAATTCCAAAGTCGATAGCTCCGAGGCTCATCAGATTACCCCAAACGTTAAACATACGCATCAATATAAAAGCAAAGAGGAGGGACAAAGGGATGGTGGAAGCGACGATCAGTCCGCCTCTCCAGTTTCCTAACAGAAATACCAGAACAAAAATAACAATGAGCGCACCCTCTGTCAAATTGGTGCTCACAGTCCCGGTTGTCTTCGAGATCAAGGCGCTGCGATCAAAGAATGACTCAATTGTCACTCCTTCAGGAAGTGATTTCTGAATTTCCTCCATCCGCTTTTTGACTGCCCTGATCACCTCATTCGAATTCGCTCCTTTCAGCATCAGGATCATTCCCCCAACAGCATCTCCCTGCCCATCTTTTGTAAATCCCCCATACTGAACCGATTTCCCAAAGCCAACACTAGCCACATCTTTGATGGTGACAGGAATACCATCGACTGTTTTGACAACTATTTTTTCGATATCCTGAAGATTCCTGATCAGACCTTCGGCCCGTATAAAATTTGCCTGATGATCTTTTTCAATGTAAGCTCCACCCGTATTCTGATTATTCGATTCAAGTGCACTGAAAATATTGCTGATGGTCAGCCCCATAGCCCGCAGTTCATGTGGATTAACAGCAATCTCATACTGCTTGACATTTCCCCCGAAGGCATTAACCTCAACAACTCCCGGGACCATAGCCATTTGCCTGCGAATGATCCAATCCTGCATCGTTCTCAAGTCGGTCGATGAATACTTCTCCTTAAAAGCAGGATCTACTTCAAGCGTATATTGATAGATCTCACCCAATCCTGTAGAAATTGGTCCTATTTCCGGTTCACCAAATCCGGATGGTATTTTTTCTTTTACTTCAGTCAGCTTCTCTGCAACCAACTGGCGGGGTAAATAAGTTCCCATGTCGTCTTCAAAGACGATTGTTACAACTGATAACCCAAAACGGGAAACCGAACGAATCTCGGTGACACCGGGAATATTGGCCATGGCTACCTCAACCTGGTAGGTGACGATTTGCTCGATGTCTTCGGTTCCCAGGCTCGGAGCCTGCGTAATGACCTGCACCTGGTTGTTGGTAATATCGGGCTGGGCATCGATGGGGACCAGCGCCATGCTCCAAATTCCGCCGATAATAAGGGCTATTGTCAGTAAACCAATGATCAGCTTGTTCTTTACAGAAAAAGCGATAATATGATTAATCATCCGATTAAGCTTTTAATTCAACATTAAACAAGAGTGTAAAATTCCGGCAAGTTGACCGGAACATTATTGAATTAAACCTGAGGAGGGCGGAACAAGGGAATAACGGGTGATTCAGGAACCTGAATTTGGCGATTTTCGCCCAGTATTTCCACGATTCGGATTTCCTGAAAAGTATATAAAGAGTGGAGAACAAACGGTATTTGACAACAATTGCAACAACAAAGGGGTGAACATCCATCCGGCTCACCTTCATGATCGTGATGACCGGTTTGCTCCATACCTGCCTGATGCCCGGGTATGGAGTCAGCACAAGGCACTGCCGTCAGCAACGCCAGATACAAAGTCAATATGACAGATAAAAACTTCACGGGTTCAAATATAATATTATATTGAGAAACATGCATGTGCCCGTTTACCGGAAAAGTTTTTTTAATCGGATCAAACCAACCGGGAATTTTCAGCGTTTATACAGTGTAACTGAGTCATTATAAGCTTTTGATTACAGTAGACTTAACTTAAATCGGATAAATATATTGTATGAAGAATGTCACGATTATTATTCCCAAGGGGAATTTCAGTCTGGTTAATGTGGCTGGAACATACCAAATGTTGTCATGGGTGAACGAGTTTCTCGAGCAGCAGGAACAGGATCCGTTGTTTCATCTCCAATTAGCCGGACTTACCGGATCAGTGACTCAGCCTGGAGGGTTTTTCATTACTCGTCCGGAGATCCTTTTGGATGAAATCGACAGTACCGACCTGATCATTCTGCCGGCCATACACGGCGAATTTCATGATAATCTGAATATGAATGCAGAACTGATTCCCTGGCTGATTAAGCATTACAGGAAAGGAGCTGAAATAGCCAGTTTTTGTATTGGAAGCTTTTTACTGGCTGCCACAGGATTGTTGGACGGCAAACCTTGTTCAACTCACTGGCAGTTTGCCAATGAATTCAGGAACATGTTTCCCGAAGCGCAACTCATGGATCATAAAATACTGACTGAAGCCGAAGGCATCTATACCAGCGGGGGTGCCTATTCATTCACAAACCTGGTCATTTATCTCATTGAAAAATATGCCGGACGCGATGTGGCTGTTAATGCCGCGAAAGCCTTTATGATCGACATTGACCGGACGAAACAATCTCCTTTTATGATTTTTGCGGGGCAGAAAGCACATCAGGACCAGGTTGTCCTGAATGCGCAAGATTATATCGAAAGAAATTTTTCAGAAAAAATAACCATTGAAGAATTGGCCGGTATGGTGCGAATAGGCCGCCGGACCTTTGAAAGAAGATTTAAGCGAGCGACTTCCAATACTGTTGCCGAATACATTCAGCGAGTGAAAATGGAAGCAGCAAAAAAGCAACTTGAGACAGAGCAAAAAACCATCAGCGAGGTCATGTACGATGTAGGATACAATGATGTGAAGGCTTTCCGTGATGTGTTTCGCAAAGTTACCGGAATGTCGCCTCTCGGGTACAAAAATAAATACTACAAGGAAATCATGTTCGAAAGAGTGAATTGACCAACGACCATGATCAATTGTCTTGTCACAAAGGCCTTCTCTTACGAACTTACCGCTCATTTAACTGTTTTGAAAAAAATTATCACTTAACGATGATGCAATGCAGAAAGAATTAAATCCATATAGTAAAAAAATTACACAAGACGATAGTCTTCCGGCAGCCCAGGCTATGCTTTATGCCATTGGAATGAACGAAAATGATCTTAAAAAAGGACAGGTAGGCATTGTTAGTACAGGTTATCAGGGGAACCCCTGCAACATGCACTTAAATGGTTTAGCCGATGTTGTTAAAACAGCCGTGGACAAACAGGAAGGTTTGTATGGCTTGATTTTTCACACGATCGGCGTGAGCGACGGAATAACGAACGGGACGGAAGGAATGAAGTATTCTCTTCCTTCGCGGGAAATTATAGCCGATTCAATTGAAACCGTTGTTCGTGCCCAGTTCTATGATGCAGTAATCCCCATTGTCGGCTGCGATAAAAATATGCCGGGAGCGATGATGGCATTGGGACGCCTGAACCGACCTGCTGTTTTACTCTACGGAGGAACTGTAAAGAAAGGACGATGGAAAGGCGAAGACCTGAATATTATTTCTGCATTCGAAGCATATGGTGAAAGAATCAAAGGCAATATTTCGGACGAAGATTACAGAGGCATTATCAGGAACTGCATCCCCGGTGCCGGCGCATGCGGGGGTATGTACACCGCCAACACTATGGCTGCGGCCATTGAGTGCATGGGAATGAGTTTACCGTATTCTTCATCAAATCCTGCTTTGAGCAGGGAAAAAGGACTGGAATGCGCGGAGATTGGCAGAGCAATCAAAAAACTTCTGGAAAAAAACATTAAACCGCGTGATATCATGACTAAACAGGCATTTGAAAATGCCATTACCCTGATCATGGCCCTCGGAGGCTCTACCAATGCGGTAATCCATCTGATCGCAATGGCGAAATCGGTAGGCGTATCGCTGACCATCCGTGATTTCCAGCGAATAAGCGATCAAACCCCTTATATCGCCGACTTAAAACCCAGCGGTCATTTTTTATTTGAAGATCTGCACGATGCAGGCGGTATTCCTGCAGTGATGAAACTCCTGCTAAAAGAAGGATTTTTGGATGGGAACTGTCTGACGGTGACAGGGAAAACGTTGGGAGAAAATCTGGAAGAAGTCGCGGATCTGGTTATCGGTCAGAAAATTATCAGACCTCTTAAACATCCGATAAAACAACAGGGGCACATTCAGATTTTGTTTGGGAATTTGGCGGAAGAAGGCGCTGTTGCAAAGATTACCGGGAAAGAAGGTGAGCTTTTCACCGGACCGGCTAAAGTATTTGAAGATGAATTTGAGGCAGTCAAGGGCATTCAAACAAGTGTATCGAAAGGAGATGTCATCGTGATCAGGAATTCGGGACCGAAAGGAGCTCCGGGAATGCCTGAGATGCTAAAACCAACCAGCGTGGTAATGGGAGCGGGATTGGGCAAAGATGTTGCTTTGATCACTGACGGCCGGTTCTCCGGGGGATCGCATGGATTTGTGGTTGGACATATTACGCCTGAGGCCTCTGAAGGAGGGGTGATCGGATTGATTCGGAATGGTGACATCATTACAATCGACGCAGTCCATAACCGTCTGGATGTAAACCTGAGCGAAGATGAAATCGCATTTCGGAGAAAAAGCTGGCAAAGGCCGGATTTTAAACTAAATTCCGGGGTACTGAAAAAATACAGAGACATGGTATCTTCAGCATCAGAAGGTTGTACAACAGTTTAATAATTCAAAGTGAAAGATTATGAACAAACTATCGGGACTGAATAAAACGATCAAAACGCCCTTGGGAGAATACCGCTATTACGATCTGAACACTTTGCTGCAGTGGGGACATGATGTGGAGACACTTCCGTTTTCGATCAGGATCCTGCTGGAGAATATAATCCGGAATCAGAATGGGATCACGTTCAACGAAGCTCATCTGGAAACTATTCTGAACTGGAAACCAAATCCCGTAGACAAGGACATACCCTATTTGCCTGCAAGAGTGCTTATGCAGGATTTTACAGGAGTACCGGCGATTGTCGATCTAGCTTCGATCAGGTCGGTAGCTGCGCGAAAAAAGCGGGATGGTTCGCTCATTAACCCTCAGATTCCGGTAGACCTGGTCATCGACCATTCCGTTCAGGTCGATTTTTACGGAACGGCAAGATCGTACGAACAGAATGTTGAGCTGGAGTATGAACGTAATCATGAACGCTATGCCCTTTTGAAATGGGCCCAGGCCTCCTTCCTTAATTTCAATGTCCTTCCTCCCGGAATGGGTATCTGCCATCAGGTAAATCTGGAATACCTGGCTCAGGTGGCTACCATCCGTAACGGGATGATCTTTCCGGACACTTTGGTCGGGACGGATTCGCATACGCCAATGGTGAACGGAATCGGCGTGATCGGGTGGGGTGTGGGAGGTATTGAAGCCGAAGCAGTGATGTTGGGCCAACCGACCTACCTCATGCTTCCCGAAGTGATCGGGCTAAAACTGACCGGCAGGCTGAGAGAGGGAACAACCTCAACCGATCTGGTGTTGGCAGTGGCCAACTTATTGCGGGAAAAAGGCGTGGTTGGTAAATTTGTAGAAGTTTTTGGACAGGGTCTGGATCATCTTACCGTGCCGGACCGGGCTACCATTTCAAATATGTCTCCTGAATTCGGGTGCACGGTGGTTTATTTTCCGCCCGATTTTAAAACACTGGAGTATCTGCACATGACGGGGCGACAGAAGACGCATATCGAAACAGCTGAAATTTACCTGAAAACCAACTTATTGTGGCGTGCGGGCGAAGACAAGGTCCGGTATACTGACATTGTTGACCTGGATTTAGCTCAGATTGAACCGGCTATTGCCGGTCCTAAACGACCACAGGATAAAATTCCGCTGACCAGGGTAAAAAAGCAGTTTATCGATATCCTGAAAAACAGCTATCAGCGGGACTATTATAATCCGGACGAACGGCCCGTCAGCCAATGGGCGAACGAAGGAGGCCAGCCTGAGAATCAGGTGGGGCAGGGACAGACTCAAAATGCTATTGTCGAAGCGGCGGCTGAAACCGCCCCGGCAATAGCAAAACAGCCAGGGCTTAGGCAGGCAAAGGTTATCAGCAATGGCAATGAATATATCGTTCACGACGGTGCTGTTGTTATCGCGGCCATTACCAGTTGTACCAATACATCCAATCCGAGCGTCATGCTGGGTGCGGGATTGATCGCACAAAAGGCCGTAGAGAAAGGCTTAAAAACAAAACCGTGGGTAAAAACCAGCTTGGCCCCGGGATCGAAAGTCGTGACCACATATCTGCAAAAGGCAGGTTTTGTTCCGTTTCTGGAGGCCCTTGGCTTTCATACCGTAGGTTATGGCTGCACGACCTGTATCGGGAACAGCGGACCGTTGCCGACCCATATCAACGAGGCCATTCTGGACAATGAACTCATTGTTGCGGCAGTACTTTCGGGCAACAGGAATTTTGAAGCACGGATCCATCCGCTGATCAAAATGAACTTCCTGGCATCACCGATCCTGGTGGTAGCCTACGCTCTGGCCGGACGAATCGACATTGATTTATATCATGAACCGCTTGGTCTCGATCCGAATCTGAAGCCGGTTTATTTACGTGACATCTGGCCTTCAGCCGAAGAAATCCAACTGGTAATGGGGCAGGTTTTGGATTCATCTGATTATGCTGCGAATTATAAGCAAATCTTTCAGGGCGACGAAAAATGGGACCGGTTATCCACAACGACCAGCGATATCTATCAATGGGACGATCAGTCTTCTTATATCAGGGAGGCGTCCTTTTTTAAGGATATTACTTCCGAACCAAGTCCGGTGACCGACATCCGTTCGGCCCGGGTATTGCTGAAACTGGGCGATTCGATTACCACCGATCATATTTCTCCTGCCGGGTCTATCGCCGAAAGTTCACCCGCAGGCCAGTATTTAAGTATGCAGGGAATCGAAAAGAAAAATTTTAATTCGTATGGATCAAGGAGAGGAAATCATGAGGTCATGATCAGGGGTACCTTTGCCAATGTTCGCTTAAAGAATCAGCTGGTGGAAAAAGAAGGCGCATGGACGATACATCATGGGAGCGGCCGGATGATGACAGTCTACGATGCAGCCATGCAATACAAGTCTGAGCAGGTGCCGTTGATTATACTCGCGGGAAAAGAATACGGCAGCGGTTCTTCACGCGACTGGGCAGCCAAAGGAACCACATTGCTTGGCGTTCGTGCGATCATTGCCGGGAGTTTTGAACGGATCCACCGGAGCAATCTTGTCGGCATGGGAGTACTGCCGCTTCAGTTCAGAACAGGAGAGAATGCTGCTTCGCTTGGGTTAAACGGAAATGAAATTTTCGATATTCCGGATCTGGAAAATCTGAGCCCGAACAAGGAAATTACAGTCACGGCAACCAGACCATCAGGAGAATATATTGATTTCACGGTTATTGCCAGGCTGGATTCGCTGATCGAAATTGAGTATTACCGTAATGAGGGTATTCTTCAATATGTATTGAGAAATTTCCTTCGCAACAATCAATAGGTAACTGTTGCCACAATTTGCCGCTCACCTCCGTGGTTTCTGAACTCACAGAGGTATATTCCCTGCCAGGTACCCAGATTGAGACGGTGACCGGTAATGGGTATGATTACACTTGCCCCGACCAGAGTGGATTTGGCATGAGCCGGCATATCGTCGTCTCCCTCCGGCGTGTGAATATAATAGGATTCCCGTTCCCTCACCAGCCGGCTGAAAATGGATTCCAAATCGACCCGCACGTCCGGGTCTGCGTTTTCATTGATGGTGAGGCCAGCCGACGTATGTCTGATGAAGAGATGCAACAGTCCGGTTTCGGGGAGGTCCGGAAGATTTTTCACGATCTCGTTTGTAATTAAATGGAATCCTCTTGTTTTGGGCGTCAGTTTAAATTCAGTCTGTAAAATCATAGTGTTGAGAGTTTGTCTGTATACAACGGCAAATTACGGACAATAATTATATGAACAATTTAAAAAACGATATGAGCTTTTGATCTGAAAGAAAAGTTGCCTATTTTTGTTAGAGGTTCTGTAATAAAACATGGTAATAGCAGTTCTCTTGGACCGAAACAGCACAAAAACTCGCCTGAAATGCATTTTACGAGAAGGGTTAAAAAATCGAACAACGGATCTGAAAGACGCATTGATGAACTGGAGAGAGAAAATGCAGCCTTAAAAGAACAATTGAAGAGGGGAACCACTCCCGGTCTTTCCGATTTTGACCAGCGGGACGCCGAGTATGATATTTATTTCTTATTTTTTAATACGCTTAAAGACTTTTTCTGGATATTGGATGAGCAGGGAAGCATCATTTTCGTGAACGACTATGTTGTAAACCGTCTTCATTATTCGAGGGAGGAACTTTACAAAATGAATGTTTTGAGTGTCCACCCTGAGGAGAGGCGCGATGAGGCATTTAAAATTGTGATGGCGATGCTGGCCGGTATCTCCGAATTCTGTCCCATTCCTCTGGTGACCAGGGAAGGTCAATACATTCCGGTTGAAACCCGTGTGGTAGCCGGAATATGGCATAACAGACAAGTTGTTTTCGGCGTTAGCAAAGATATTTCAGAGCTCCGTCTTTCTGAGGAAAAATTTTCAAAGGCTTTTAATATTGATACAAATTTGCTTGCTATCTCCGAGTATGAAACTGGCAGGTATCTTGATGTGAATCAGAAATTTATGGATACTCTGAAGCTGAAAAGGGAGGAGGTTATTGGAAGAACATCAGTGGAACTGAATATATTTGATCCCGAGACCCGCCGAACGATTATTGAAAAAGTCAGTGATTCCGAGGCGCTGATTGATTA
>JBDKTZ010000407.1:0-7815 GCA_039679975.1 Prolixibacteraceae bacterium | reverse complement strand
TCGACAATCAGCGTATCTGGTTTCAGGAAACCTTTTTTCTCGGCATCTTCCACCATGGACAAAGCAATACGGTCTTTAATACTTCCTCCCGGATTTGCTTTTTCCATCTTTACATAGACCTCATATTCTTTGGGAAACAGGTTGTTAATCCTGATCAGCGGCGTATTCCCGATTGTTTCTAAAACGTTGTTAAATCTCATATTGATCGTTTTTAAGGATTAAAAAAGGCCCTCCTGTAGGGGAAGGCCTGTTATTTGATTTGATTATTTGTTTTGTATTCAGAAACCGATCAAACATACCTTCCCCGTGTTGTCACATAACAACAACAAATGACGCTGTTTTTGGAGGTATGGATCATTTATTTTTATTTGTCAGTGACAAGTATAAGAAAAAAAATGAAAATAAATACAAATTTGTCTGAATTAATTTTTGTAGGTGATCCATTTTAAGATTTCTTTAAGATTGACTTTCTTCCCGTAAAGGAGAATTCCCGTTCTGTAAATCTTACCGGCTATCCATATTGTTCCCCATATTGAAAGCGTCAGAACGGCCATCGACAAAATGAGTTCCCATACCGGCACACCGAAGGGGACCCGGGCCATCATGATCACAGGTGAGGTGAAAGGGACCACCGAAGCCCAGAATGCAAGTGAACCTTCCGGATTCTTAATAATAGGGAAGAGGATGATAATTGAGAAAATCAGGGGAATCGTGACAGGCATCATGAACTGCTGTGTTTCTTCTTCATTATCAACGGCTGCGCCAACCGCTCCCATTAGCGACGAGTATAAAAGGAAACCGCCAAGAAAGTAAAAAAGGAACGTACCCAGGATAAGCGGGAGGTTCAGGTTGCCGATCAACTCGATTCCCTGGAGGGCGATATTTTTTTCTCCGGCTGCAGCTTGGGTTGTCATTATATTTTGTGACTGTTGCATCACATTGTCACTTCCCATGAATGCAGGCACCGCCGTCATAATTGCAGTCAGTATAATGATCCAAAACAACAACTGCGTGAGGCCAACCAGACCAATACCCACAATTTTGCCAAACATCAACTGTGTCGGTTTCACGGACGAGACAATCACCTCAACAATACGGCTTGTTTTTTCTTCCATGACCCCGCGCATGACCATCGCTCCGTATACGAAGACAAACATGTAAATAATAAAGCCCGCGACATACCCGGCGGCCATGGCAATTTCGGTAGAACTTTTCACCGATTCTCCCTTTTCGTTCACCTTGACGGTCTCCAACTTAATGTTGGTCCGGGTTGCAGCCAGCTTTGCCTCCAGATCGGGAATGCCCGCCTGATCAATAATCTGCTTTTTTTTGTCAGCTTCGATCACCTTCTCCAGCTTTCCTGTCAGCATGTTTTTTATATCCATGGTCACTTGCCTGTCCGAAAACAACTCTGCGCGGCTGGTCTGCACGATGTCAGACGGTATGAAAAGCAGTGCGTAAAAAGAACTGCCTGCAATATTATCCTTCATTTTGACATATTCTTCTGACGGAATAAAATGAAAACTGGTGAATTCAGTGTTTTCGAATTTATCCGGGAACAGTCCCGATTCGTCACAAACAGCGATCGTCCTTTTTTCTGTATCGTCCTGCATGGCCAGCCACGCGGGGAGAATGGTAAAGGCGGCGAACAGGAACGGAACAAGAAGGGTCAGGATCACAAACGATTTTTTACGTACACGTGTGACGTATTCGCGTTTCAGTATGATAATTGATTTATTCATCTTTTTATGGTTTAGCGCCATACGGAATTTACCATTGTGCTCTCGTGAAAGAATCATGGTCTCCGGGGGCTCATTTTACTTTACTTTTGTTGGCCTCGTTGACAACCTGGATAAACACTTCATTCATATCGGGGATCACTTCCCTGAAAGAACAAAGCTCCAAATCGGTGGTTAATTTATGCAGCAGTTCATTATTGCTTTCTCCGTTGGTCTTCTGGAACTTGATTCGTATTCGTTTTCCCCTCGTTTCCTGTTCAATAAGGTTGAACTGATAGTTTTGAAAAACCTTATCGGTGTCGGATCCAACCGGGGTTTCTATTTCAAAAATTCCGGTTTTGTACTGTTCTTTAATGTCATGAATATTGCCGTCAAGCACTTTTTTTGATTGGTTAATCAGGGCAATATGATCGCAAATCTCTTCTACCGATCCCATGTTGTGAGTGGAAAAGATGATGGTGGCTCCCTCGTTCCTTAACCGAAGTATCTCTCTTTTCAACAGGTTGGTGTTAATGGGGTCAAAACCACTGAAAGGTTCGTCAAAGATCAGCAGTTTAGGTTGGTGAATGACCGTGATAATAAACTGGACCTTTTGCTGCATTCCTTTTGACAGTTCTTCCACTTTCTTATTCCACCAGGGTTGAATTTCGAATTTTTCGAACCAGTATTTCAGGTTCTTCAAAGCGTCATGCTTGGACATTCCTTTGAGTTGCGCCAGGTAAACAGCCTGCTCACCCACTTTCATTTTCTTATAAAGACCGCGTTCCTCCGGAAGATACCCGATCAAAGAAATATCTTCGGAGGAAAACCTGTGCCCCATGAAGAAGAGTTCTCCCTTGTCAGGAGCGGTAATCTGGTTAATGATCCGGATCAGTGTGGTTTTACCGGCGCCGTTAGGACCCAGAAGGCCGAACACCGATTGTTCCTTCACCGATATACTGACCCGGTCAAGAGCCCGGTGTCCGGCATAGTCCTTAATGACTTCCGTTGCTTTAAAAAGTTCCATTTTTCTTATTTTCTCGTTGTGGCAATTGATAATTGGATATGATGAATACCAAAGATAAAGATAAGACTTTTACGGCCGGTCTTTTTTTCGGCGAATGCCATTCTTTTTCAGGATAAACAAATGTTCTTTATGCCCGTTCTTCTCCTTTGGGAGGAATAACGGCCGATAAAACAATACTCCCGATCAGAACGAAAGCGATAAAATAAAGGGAATACGACGGCCTAAAGCCAATTTCTTCCAGCCAGCTGTGAAGAAGTAATTTCAAACCCACGAAAATAAGCAGGATGCTCACTCCGATGCGGAGGAATCTGAACTTATCAACCATATTGGCGATCAGGAAAAATAGTGAGCGCAATCCGACAATGGCAAAAATATTGGAAAAGAAAACCACGTAAGGATCAAGCGATACCGAGAAAACTGCAGGAATGGAATCCATGGCAAACAGCAGGTCCGTAAACTCAATCAGCACGAGAACAACAAATAGCGGGGTCAAAAACAATTTCCCTTCCTGCCTGACGAAAAAGCTGTCATGGCCATAGCCGCGGGAGATGTTAAAATGCTTTGACAAAAAACGGAAAATAGCGTAATTGTGCGGGTCCTCTTGTGTTTCGTCTTTCTTGAGCAAGATTTTTCCACCCTGGTATACCAGAAATGCTCCGAAAATCAATAAGATCCAATCAAACTTCTGGATCAGTGCCGATCCTACAAAAATGAAAATAAAACGAAGGACGATCGCTCCCAGGATACCCCAGAACAAAACCTTTTTGTAATCTTTTACAGGCACTGAAAAACCTCTGAGTATTAGTAAAATGACGAATACATTATCAATCGAAAGCGTTTCCTCGATAAAATACCCGGACAGGTATGATACCGACATGTTCTGCCTGTATTCGGCGAGCATCCCTTCAAAGTCGGTCGAATGAAACTTTAGTCCCAGCGCATATTTCCCAGCAACCTCCTTCAATTCTTCAGGAGTTGTGATGCCGTGAAGTAAATGTCCGTATAGACTGAGGAATACATAAAAACCCATAGCAAGCCCTACCCAAACACTGGTCCAGATCAGCGCTTCTTTGGTTGAAACCACGTGTACATTTCTGCCTACCCAAAGCAGATCAATCATTAAAACAAAAAGAATCAGGATTAAGAATCCTGCAAGAATTAACACTTCTGATGACATATTTATACTAGTTTACTCTTGTTACACCCCCTGAAACAATAAATTTCATTGCTTCTGCGGGAGGCATATTTAGTTTTTGCACTGATGATGACCCTACCAAAAACAATTCACCTGAAAAATTGTAGGAATGAGGAAAATAAACTCCGACAAGGCCAGGCATTTCAAGTTCTTCAAGACTTTTCTGCGTGACGAACCCGATTTTCCATAGGTTATTCTCCTTATTGATACAAACCAAAACAGGAGCATTGAATTTCTTTTCTTTCCCGACAAAAGCTGAAAACAGATCGACCAGCGAGCTGTATATCACTTTCAGTAAGGGCGCCTCTTTCAGAATGCGTTCCCAGATTTTCTTAAACGGATTGGTCACAATATATTCTCCCAAAATCCCCAACAACGTAAGAAGGACAAAGATAACAAGTAAACCAAGCCCGGGAATAGAGATTTCGAACCATTTTTCCAGCACATTTCGCAACAGACCATCGATCAGGTCAAAGATAATATAAATAATATACCCGGTAATCGCAATGGGAGCTACCAAAACCACTCCCTGCATGAAATAGGTAAAAATACGTTTCATGTGGAAAATATTTTGCCGACAAGTTACAAAAGAAAGATCAACTCTTCAGGGGAAATAAAGGACTGGGAGTTATTATTAAAGGTAATTTGATTTACCTTCATGAGTAGCCTTTCCGTGAAAGCCGCCGTCGGTGAGGTCTTTCAGAAATAGGTCCTGTTTCCCGCAGAAATTTAAATTTTCAGTTCCCGGAGTAAATCCAGGTAGATCTTAAAACCCTGCTCCATTTCAGAGATCAGGATGTATTCGTCGGCAGTATGCGAACGGGCGCTGTCGCCCGGCCCGATCTTAACCGATGGGTAGGGAATTGCAGCCTGGTCGGAGGTAGTTGGAGATCCGTAACAGGATAAACCAAGCTCTTTAGCCCGTTTCACAATAGGATGATCGAGCCGGATACCCGATGAATTCAGTCTGAAGGAACGCGCTTTTACCTCCGAAGAAAGCAGGCTTTTGATAACCTCAAAAGCCTCCCGGTTGGAATAAAATTCGTTGGTCCGCACATCCACAACAAATGAACACTGGTCGGGAACGATATTGTGCTGATAACCACCTTGGATTTGGGTAACCGAAAGTTTAACCGGTCCCTGTATCTGAGAAACATTTGGAAAACAGAAGTTTCTGAGGATCGTGATATCGTCGATAGCTTTGTAGAGCGCGTTTTCTCCTTCGTTTCGTGCAGCATGCCCGGCTTTGCCATACGCGGTGCAGTCGAGTACCATCAGTCCCCGTTCCGAAACTGCCACCTGCATTTGCGTGGGTTCACCAACAATGGCCAGATCAAGCGGACCCCATTCATCAATCAGGCTTTCCATACCCTGTGCTCCCGAGATTTCTTCTTCGGACGAAGCTGCAAATATCAGGTTCCATGGAAGATCCTGTTCCTGGTATAAATGTACGAAAACAGCAAGCAGCGTGACCAGTGAAGCTCCGGCATCATTGCTGCCCAGTCCGGTGAGCCGGTCTCCTTCCACTTCCGCTCCGAAAGGATCTTTCGTCCAGTTTTTAACCGGCTTTACTGTGTCAATGTGCGAATTCAAAAGAATGACCGGTTTCCCTTCCTGCCAGTATTTGTTCTTTGCCCATGTGTTGTTTTGTTTTTCCAGAAAATCGATGTCTTTCGACCTCATAAAATTCCGGATCAGAATGGCGACAGGTTCTTCTTCACGACTGAATGAAGGTGTTTTTATCATCCCGATCAGCAACTGGATGTATTCTTCCATGAGAAAACTAATTATTTATCTTTATCAGTTTACCGGTCTTTTTTTTTAAATAAACCGGCTGTTCCGGCCAGATGAAACCAACATAACCGTTTTAATTTTCCGGAATCAGTAACAAATGTAAGAATGTTTCAGTTCTTTAAAATATGGTTTTAAAAATGTTTGTATTTTGAAAACACCTCGGTTTGGATAAATCAAACCTGATTTTAAGGCAGCTTTTCTAAAAAAAGGTATATTTGGCAATTAAAAAATTCAAAAAAATTAATTTGTTATTAATTATTGGGAATGAGAAAGTGGCGCATTGAAGATTCAGAGGAGTTATATAACATTAATGGTTGGGGAATTAATTATTTTTCAATCAATGAAAAAGGAAATGTGGTCGTAACTCCCCAGAAAGATGGTGTTCAGGTCGACCTGAAAGAACTTGTCGACGAATTGCAGGTTCGGGATGTCGGGGCACCCATGCTGATCCGTTTTCCTGATATACTGGACAGCCGGATCGAGAAAATGTCGAATTGTTTTAAAATTGCAGCATCCGAGTATGACTACAAGGGTGAGAATTTTATTATCTATCCGATCAAGGTGAATCAGATGCGCCCGGTTGTGGAGGAGATCGTGAGCCATGGCGAAAAATTCAACATCGGGCTTGAGGCCGGTTCAAAACCGGAACTGCATGCCGTCATTGCAACCAATACCAACAGCGATTCCTTGATTATTTGCAATGGCTATAAAGATGAAAGCTATGTCGAGTTGGCTTTTCTTGCTCAAAAGATGGGACGGCGGATTTTTGTTGTCGTAGAAAAGATGAATGAGCTCAGACTCATAGCCCGCGTGGCCAGGCGACTAAATGTCAGGCCAAACCTTGGCATTCGGGTAAAACTGGCCAGTTCAGGGAGCGGGAAATGGGAAAATTCGGGCGGCGATGTCAGTAAATTTGGCTTGACTTCCAGTGAGCTGCTCGAGGCAATGGACTTTTTGGAGCGGAACAACCTCAAGGATTGTATGAAGCTGGTGCATTTCCATATCGGCAGTCAGGTAAATAAGATCAGAAGAATTAAGATCGCGTTGAGGGAAGCGTCGCATTTTTATGCACAATTGTGTCTGAGCGGGTTTAATGTTGAATTCGTGGATATTGGTGGAGGACTGGGTGTCGATTATGACGGCACGCGTTCGGCAAACCGTGAAAGCAGCGTGAATTACAGTATTCAGGAATATGTGAACGATGCCATTTCTACAATTGTTGACGTCAGCGACAAAAACGGTATTCCCCATCCGAATATTATTACGGAATCAGGGCGTTCACTTACCGCTCATCATTCCGTGCTTATTTTTGAAGTACTGGAGGCTGCTACAATGCCTTGCTGGGAAGAAGAAGAAGAGATCAGTGAGAATGATCACGAACTGGTAAGGGAATTATACGACATCTGGGACAATCTGAACCAGCCCAGCATGCTCGAAAGCTGGCACGATGCCCAGCAAATCAGGGAAGAAGCGCTCGACCGCTTTAGTCTCGGGATGCTTGACCTCAAAACCCGAGCTCAGGTTGAAAGGCTGTTCTGGTCAGTGGCGCATGAGGTTCGTCAGATGGCTGATAAAATGCGTCACGTGCCTGAAGAACTGCATATGCTTGAGAAGCTTCTGGCTGATAAGTATTTCTGTAATTTTTCGTTGTTTCAGTCATTGCCCGATTCATGGGCGATCGACCAGATTTTTCCCATTATGCCTATTCACCGGCTTGACGAGAAGCCCGAACGGGGAGCTACCCTTCAGGATATTACCTGCGACTCGGACGGCAAAATCGATAATTTTATATCAACCAAGAATCTGTCCTATTTTCTTCCGGTCCATAAGCTAAAAGCGAAAGAACCTTATTATATCGGTGCTTTTTTGGTCGGTGCCTATCAGGAAATCCTGGGCGATCTGCATAACCTCTTTGGTGATACCAATGCCATTCACGTGTCGGTCGATAAAAACGGCTATTCCATCGACCAAATCATCGATGGGGAAACTGTGGCCGAAGTGCTCGATTACGTGCAATACAATCCTAAAAAGATGGTCCGGTCGGTTGAGACCTGGGTGACGACCTCTGTGAAAGCCGGTAA
>JBDKTZ010000508.1:0-3060 GCA_039679975.1 Prolixibacteraceae bacterium | reverse complement strand
CGCTTCTGATGAAAGTTTAATGACCAGTTCGATCACCGGAGTTCCGGGCGGGTTCATCGAGAATTTCATCATCAGGGATGTGATCTTCAACTGCCGGGGAACCGCCATTGAAGAAGAGGCCTGGGCTCCCGTTCCTGAGCGGAACAGCGTGGGACCCGACAACCGGATGTTCGGGTACAGTCTGCCCGCCTATGGATTATACATCCGGCATGTGAAAAACCTGCAACTCGAAAATTTCATTTTCAACCTGCGAAATCCGGATGCTCGTCCTGCAATCGTTTTAGACGACTGCCACGGCATCCGCATCAGTAATTTTTCGGCCGCGAATCCAACAGGTGACCGGGCGCTCCTGCGAATCATCCAGTCAGCCAATATCACGGTATCCGGATATTATTCCTCCGGAGTAACCCAAAAGTTCCTGCGCGCGGAGGGTGAAAAATCATCCCATATCCGGCTAACCGGGAACGACTTCTCACAGGTAAAAAAAGTACTTGAGTTTGCTGACGGATGTAACGCGGAGGCGGTGCGGCAGATTTCAAATTTCGAATAAAACGGTGACTCTAAAAAATAAAAAAGATGCAAACGAACGTGATACGATCCTTGTCAGTTATCCTGGCCTGGATCATGGTAACCGGCGTGCAGGCACAGCCGGTGAAAGATGCCGACGGCAATACATACAAAACCATCACCATAGGCAGTCAGCTGTGGATGGCCGAAAACCTGAGAACGACGAGATATGCAGACGGCAGCGCGATTCCTCAGGTCGCCGGTGATGAAGCCTGGGCAACTTCTTCCTCACCGGCCTTTTGCTGGTATCAAAACGATTCGGCTGTCAATGCCGCCAGATACGGCGCGCTGTATAACTGGTATGCTGTGGATGCAGCGACCAACGGGAACAAGAGCATCTGTCCCCCCGGCTGGCGGATCCCCACCGATGAAGACTGGAACATTCTGGCCCGTTACCTGGCCGATAACGGTTACGCGTTTGAAGGTGAGCGAAGGGATATTGCCAAGGCATTGGCAGCGGCCTCCGGATGGAAAGCACATGATATCATCAGCAATGTGGGACACGATCAGGCAACCAACAACAGCAGCGGGTTCACTGCCCTTCCGGGTGGCTACCGTAATTTCCTCGGAAAATACAATTATGCCGGCGCCTATGCATATTGGTGGACTGCAACAGAGTCTTCAGGCACGAAAGCCTGGTACCGGTTCATGCACTGCTATTACAGCTACCTGGGAAGGAATAATTTCCAAAAGCAGAATGGCTTTTCGATCCGCTGTGTACGTGAAGCTGCGTCGGCTGCTCAAAGCCCGGCGGTCCGCCAAATCCGGAATCCTTATGAAGATGTTGATTGGTCAAAATACGGGCAGTACAAAGCCAATCTGAATGCACATACCCTGGCATCCAGGGGATGGATGAATCCGCAATCGGTCATCGAGGCCTATAAAAATCTGGATTATTCTGTTTTGGCGATCACCGACAAGCATCTGGTTATGTATCCCTGGAGCGGGTTTTCCAGGTTCAAAGCGAGCAAGTTAAGTTTCTCGCGGATCTATCACATCGTGCCAAAACCTTTTGAAGATCAGTCCATTCCTTTACAGGACACCTTATTTATCGGGGTTGACCCGTCCGGGACCGGCATGGTGGCCATCCGGGGATGCGCGTTGTTGTACGAAAAACACGGCCTGAACAGCTATTTCAATGACCTGGACCGTTCCGAAGGAAATGTACTGGACACAATAGCTTCAAAGAACGGACTGGCGGTGTTGAATCACCCGGGCCTGCAAAAATTCCCGGTCAACTGGTATACCGGCTTATTTGAGCGGTATAAGCACCTTAAAGGCATTGAAATCTTCAACTCGAATGCGCGGTTTATCCCTCTCCTTCAGACCTGGGACTCGGTACAGACAGCCCTTGCGCCGGTACGTCCGGTATGGGGCTTTGCCAACGATGATTTCTATTCCAAACGGGACCTGGGCAAAAACTGGAATGTTTTTCTTCTCCCTGAATTCAATGAAGCGGAAGTACGGTCAGCCATGGAAAAAGGAGCTTTCTACCTGGTCCATGCACCGCAGGGTGTTAAAGGCCCGCAACCCCCGGCGATCCGGTCAATAACGGTAAACCGCGAAAAAGGAACGATCCGGGTTGAAAGCACCGGACAGCAATCGACCGTCTGGACTTCCGGCGGGACTAAGTTCGGTGAGGGTGAAGTTTTTTTGCTTGAAGACCTGCCTGCAAACAGGAAGTATGTGAGGGCCGAAATTCACGGAGCCGGCGGTTCTGTCGTGTGTACGCAACCGTTTCTGGTAGAGTAGTTTTTATCTTTTCATGCCGTGTAACGCTGTGGTAAAAATAAATAATTGAATGCCGTTTATCTATAAAGACATTGCCAGCGCAGAAAAACTGATTTTTGAAATGGGACCTGAACCCAATGACAAATGGAAATGATCAACAAACATTAAAAAACAAACGATGAACACCTTTAACAAGATTTCGCTGTTCTCAATATGTATTCTTCCCGTGTTCTTTTCCTGCACTGCAGGACACCCCGAAGGAAATGGGACAGGCATTCAGATGGTCTGCCACCGGGGTGCAAACCGGCTGGCTCCGGAAAACACCTACGCTTCAGCAACAAAAGCCATTGAATCGGGCGCAGCTTATGTTGAAATAGATGTGCGCCGGAGTAAGGACGGTGTTTTTTACAATCTTCACGATCAGATGCTCGACCGGACTACCAATGGTTCAGGCCTGATTTCAGAAACAGCATCGTCCGTGATCGACACGCTCGATGCCGGTAGCTGGTTCGGACATGCTTTTGCCGGAGAGAAAGTACCGCGGCTTCTTGAGTACCTGAAATGGATCAAGGGAAAGGCAAAGATCTATTTCGACATGAAAAATACCAACCCGGAGGACTTTGTTCCTGAAATCATTAAATTGGAAATGGAAAAAGAATGCTTCTTCTGGTTTTCCGATTGGCAGCAGGCAAAAAAATTCCGGGAATTATACCCGGAACTGGGTTTAAAAGTAAATGCTTCCTCCGCAGCGGCGCTCGACTC
>JBDKTZ010000463.1:0-5391 GCA_039679975.1 Prolixibacteraceae bacterium | reverse complement strand
TTTTCCATTTTTTCTGCTTTTGTGCTTAGGTCAGGACAAAACAAAAGCCATACCCGGAAATAGTACCTCTTGTCAGTTGAAGCTGACATTTGAGCAGTTACCTGAAAAGGACCTGGCAGAAAAAACTTTTCCAGAGAGACATGGAACAGGAAAGAAGAAAAAAAATCCCGGATAGGAATGTCCGGGATTTTTTCTGCCAGGGAAATATCCCTTAAAATGCGTTGATAATAGCCAGAAAATCGTCAGCTTTCAGTGAAGCGCCGCCAATTAGCCCGCCGTCAATATCCTTATTGGCAAATAATTCGGCCGCATTTTTAGCATTGCAGCTTCCTCCGTAAAGGATAGAAGTTTCTTCTGCGACAATGCTGCCAAATTTTTCAGCGATCAATGCCCGGATGTAGGCCAGTATTTCCTGAGCCTGTTCTGAGCTTGCAGTAACGCCTGTACCGATAGCCCATATGGGTTCATAGGCAATGATGAGTTTTGAAAAATTTTCCACGGACAGATTGAAAATTGTTTCTTCCAACTGTTGTTTTACAAAAGCATTCTGCGTTCCTGCCTGACGAACAGCCAAAGCTTCGCCGCAGCAATAAATCGGCGTTAATCCGTTTTCAAGCGCCAAAGCCACTTTCTTATTCAGAATCGCACTGGTTTCGCCGTAATATTCACGCCTTTCAGAATGCCCTAAAATAACATAACCGGCTCCGGTCGATTTAATCATGGCCGCCGAGACCTCGCCGGTGAAAGCGCCTTTTGATTCGGCCGCGCAGTTTTGGGCTGAAACCCCGATCCGGCTACTATTGACTGCCTCTGCAACTTTTACAAGATGGGTGAACGGAGTGCCCAGAACAACAACAACGTCTTTTGCGCCTTTGGCGGCAACCATATCGTTTACAGCTTTAGCCAGATCAATGCCTTCCTGCAGGGTCGTATTACATTTCCAGTTACCGGCAACAACTTTTTTTCTCATGTTTTTTTATTTGATGTATAATTATGAAAAGGAACTTTTTTTCCGGTTCCAAAAATAAAAAAAGCCTTCCGGAATACCTTGCCTCTGAAAAACGATCGGGAAAATTTAACTATTGCTTAAACCCGGGTCAGAAAGTAATAACATGCCAACCCTCCTTGATGTAGCCGGTTAATGGAACTCCTATCGGTTTGACATCAATATCCAGATCGGTTAAGTCAGGGCCTACTCCATATAACTGGGCGCACGACAAGCTCGCTTCCACAGGGATGCCCATTTCCATGATCCTGGTAATGTCGGCCTTCAGGTCATCATTTTCAGCCAACAATCTGACTGAAGGACCCCACACGATCAAAACTACATCATTGAACCAACCTTGCTTTTTTGCATTTTGGGCGTACATAAAACATACTTTCTCAGCAACTTCAGGATCGCTGCTTGTCCAAATTACGGCTAGTTTATTGCTGTTCCCTTCTGTCACTTTGTTGTTCTGCCCCCAAGTGTTGAAAGTACTCAAAATGACCCACACACAGATGATTATTCGTTTCATTCACAAAATTTTCGAGGGCGCCAAGATATTAACCTTTTAGCGTAATTCAAAATGTTGGAAACATATCTTAACTTTTTTTTATCATTTACAACATTTCAACCTCTTTCTGTATCAAGACCTAAGACATCCGTTTTATCCCTTGGCAGGTGTTTTGGAATGGTTATTATTACAGCAATATTCCTTCGTAAATCATCAATCATTAGGCGGAATTTTTATCTTTGTGACGTGTTTTATAACATGCAAGCATTATTATAAACCGATTCACAATGATTTTATTTTTTAAGACTCCTATAAACAATATCATTGCTGTTCAGTCAACAACTTCTCTGTCTGACACCGATATCAGTAAGTTGATCTGGCTGTTGGGAGAGGCAATGCCGGTCAAAGACGAAACATTGTCCGGCTATTTTACCGGTCCCCGGAAAGAAATGATCACGCCCTGGAGTACCAATGCAGTGGAGATTACACAGAATATGGCTATTGACGGGATTGTGCGGATGGAGGAGTTTACGGAAGTCCACGATAAGTCAGCCGGTTATGATCCGATGTTGCAGTCTTTTTATAACGGGTTGGGACAGGATGTCTTTACCATCGGGAAGGATCCTGATCCGATCATAGAGATTGATGATATTGCCGCATATAATAACCATGAAGGATTGGCTTTGAGTGAAGATGAAATACACTATTTGAACTCAGTAGCTGAAAAAATGGGTCGTAAGCTCACCGACAGTGAGGTATTCGGTTTTTCTCAGGTCAACTCTGAGCATTGCCGGCACAAAATCTTCAACGGTACGTTTATTATTGACGGTGTTGAGCAGGAAATGTCGCTTTTCCAGCTTATCAAGAAAACATCGAAAGAGAATCCAAATAAGATTATATCAGCTTACCGGGATAACTGCTCTTTTGTTGAAGGTCCTGTCGTGGAACAATTTGCTCCAAAAACACAGGACAAGCCTGATTTCTTTGAAATAAAGGACATTGAGACAGTACTTTCATTAAAGGCGGAAACGCACAATTTTCCTACCACAGTGGAGCCATTCAATGGTGCTGCTACCGGAACGGGGGGAGAGATCCGAGACCGGATTGCGGGAGGAAAAGGGAGTATACCGATTGCCGGGACTGCTGTTTATATGACTTCTTATCCGCGCACTGAAGATGCCAGGTCATGGGAGCAGGCTACGGAGGAGCGTCAGTGGCTGTATCAGACTCCGGAAGAAATTCTGATCAAAGCATCAAACGGGGCCAGTGATTTCGGCAATAAATTTGGACAACCTCTTATTACGGGCTCGGTACTTACTTTTGAACATTTTGAAAACCAGAAGAAATACGGTTATGATAAGGTGATTATGCTGGCCGGAGGAATTGGATTCGGACGCATGAAAGATTCCATGAAAGAAGATCCGGAAAAAGGAGATAAAATTATTTTGCTTGGCGGTGACAATTATCGGATAGGAATGGGTGGAGGAGCAGTATCGTCGGTTGCTACGGGCGAATATAAAAATGCAATCGAGTTAAATGCTGTGCAGCGCGCCAATCCGGAAATGCAAAAAAGAGCGTTCAACGCGATCAGGGCATTATCTGAAATGGACGAGAATCCGGTTATTTCAATTCATGACCACGGAGCGGGAGGTCATCTAAACTGCTTATCCGAACTGGTAGAGAAAACAGGTGGTTTGATCGATACCGCTAAACTGCCGGTCGGCGATCCTACACTGTCACAAAAGGAAGTGATCGGTAATGAGTCGCAGGAACGTATGGGACTGGTCATGCATGAAAAGCATGTTGATCTGCTTAAAAGGATTGCTGACCGCGAGCGTTCGCCCATGTATGTGATCGGCGAGGTTACCGGAGACATGCAGTTTACTTTTAAAAATTCAAAAACCGGTGAAAAACCCATTGACTGGCAATTGGCCTATATGTTTGGCAATCCGCCAAGGACAGTATTGACTGATGTCACTCAACCGGCCAGTTTCGCTGATCTGGACTATGATCCCGATCAGGTTGAAGCTTATCTGGAAAATGTGCTTCAACTGGAATCTGTTGCCTGTAAAGACTGGTTGACCAATAAGGTTGACCGTTCGGTTACAGGACGTATTGCCAAGCAGCAGGGAGCAGGTCCGCTTCATCTTCCTTTGAATAACGTGGGAGTGATCACCCTCGATTACCGTGGTATAGGCGGTCTGGCCACATCAATCGGACATGCTCCCGTTGCAGGAATGATCGATCCGGTTAAAGGGTCTGTTTTATCGATTGCCGAATCGTTGACAAATATACTGTGGGCCCCTATGCCCGATAAGATCCGTAGCGTATCACTGAGCGCAAACTGGATGTGGCCTGCGAAAAACCAAGGTGAAAATGCGCGGATCTACCATGCTGTAAAAGCAGCGAGTGATTTTGCCTGTGCATTGGGGATCAATATTCCAACAGGGAAGGATTCCATGTCAATGACCCAGAAATATCAGGACGATGTGGTATATGCTCCGGGAACGCTCATCATTTCGGCATCAGGTGAAGTGACCGACGTGAAGAAAGTCATTGAACCGGTTGTGTTCAATGACGTTTCCAAACCGTTGTATTACATCGATTTTTCATCGGCTGCGCTGGCTTTGGGAGGTAGTGCATTTGGTCAGGTGATCAACAGGATCGGACACGACGCCCCAACTGTTGCTGATCCGGACTATTTTGTGAAAGCATTTAATACAATACAGGATTTGATTGAAGAGGGATCGATCTTGGCCGGGCACGATGTCGCTTCGGGAGGGTTGATCACGACACTGCTTGAAATGTGCTTTAGTAATACGAATGGTGGGTTGGTACTGGATTTAACGGGATTAAATGAAAAGGATCCTGTTAAGGTATTCTTTAGTGAAAATCCCGCGATCGTAGTCCAGGTCAATGATGTTGCGCGGTTCGAAGCTAAATTAAACGTTGCAGGCCTGCGTTTTGTAAAGATAGGCAAACCTGGTACAGTCCGTGAATTGAAAATCTGCATGTTCGATCGTGAATATCACCTGGATATTGATTCTTTACGCGAGTTGTGGTTTAGTACATCGTATTTATTTGACCGGAAACAAAGCGGAAAAGAGCTTGCACTTGAACGTTACCGTAATTATAAAAAGAACGAACTCAAATATGATTTTAAAGATTTTTCCGGCCGGGCTGCTGATCTGGGTATCGATCTGAATCGACGCGAACCGAGTGGTATCCGGGCAGCGATCATTCGTGAAAAAGGGGTGAACGGTGACAGAGAAATGGCTTATATGATGTATCTGGCCGGGCTCGATGTGAAGGACGTCCATATGACCGATCTGATCTCGGGACGTGAAACGCTTGAAGATGTGAACCTGATCGTTTTCGTTGGCGGTTTTTCCAATTCGGATGTACTCGGTTCAGCCAAAGGGTGGGCAGGAGCCTTTAAGTACAATGAAAAGGCCCGGATTGCCCTCGAAAATTTTTACAGGCGAAACGATACCTTAAGCCTTGGCGTTTGCAACGGCTGCCAGCTGGTTGTTGAGTTGGGACTGATCTGCCCGGAACATGAAAAGATGCCAAAGATGTTACACAACACATCGGGTAAATTCGAGTCAGCTTTTGTTAACATAGAAATTGCCAGGAATAATTCGGTCATGCTCAAATCACTTGAAGGGATGAGGCTCGGTGTATGGGTGGCTCATGGAGAAGGAAGATTCAGCTTCCCGTACAGCGAAGAAAATTATCATATTCCCTATAAATATTACTATGACTTTTATCCCGGGAATCCGAACGGATCTGATTTTAATGCAGCGGCTATTTGTTCCCGCGACGGTCGCCATCTGGCCATGATGCCCCATATGGAGCGGTCATTCAGACCCTGGCATTGGCCTTATTATCCGGC
>JBDKTZ010000129.1:0-14344 GCA_039679975.1 Prolixibacteraceae bacterium | reverse complement strand
AGGATCATGAATACAATATCCGGAAGTGACGATGTAGAAATCGCCGGCAATTCCTTACCGCTGTCTTTTCTGAATTTTGACATAATTATTTCCCTCCCCCAATTTTTTTCGGTTCAGCCTCAGAAATCTTAGACGGATAAATTTCCTGTATCGCATCCTGTTGATCGCTGTTAAGATTCACGTATGGTTTTCCGAATTTTTGCTGAGCCAATTCGTTTCTCAGATCATTAATAGCGCCAACCAATTCACTCTGAACAGCAATATAGGTTCCGTACTGGGTACCAACATGATTCTGCAGGGAGATTACCCCCTTCGTGATCGGTGTCGGTCCGAAAAAGGGAACATCCTTTATCTGCTTTTCAGGCAAATTAGGATCATCATTCGGATTTGCAATAAATTCTTTCGCCTTCTCCCTGAGATTTTTAACATCCAGCCATTCTCCCTCTACCAGCAACTGATTTTGGGCATTCACCAATACCACGAATACATTCCTTTCCTTAATCGGCGGCGTATCGTCTTCCTCCTGATCAGGAGGCGGCATCGGCGGCAACCGGCGCTCCAACCCCATATCCGTATCCATGGTCGAAACCATCAGGAAGAATATGAGTACCATAAAGGCAATATCGGCCAGTGATGCATTTGGTATTTCTGGTAATTTTCTTTTCGGCATATTTTTAATTTTGTCTGTTCGTAAAAACTCCAGTTACTTTTTGAGCATCCGGGCAACCGACCAGAACATCGTTGCGCCTACTGTAAGTCCCAGTAAAATATAAGTAACTATCAATAAGGTGTCGATCCACTTCGAAACGGAAAGTGTCAGCGTGCCATCTTCAATAAACCGCTCAACACCAAAGAATTTAGGTAATTCATTGGATGAGAGGAGATATGAAATGATAAAAACTCCGACTGCACAACCCAATGTAATAAGTCCTCTCTTTGCAGCTTCTTTGTTCCCAAAAGTCTGAGCCACACTAAACAGAACGACAATAGCAATCGTTACGATCAGCAAAATATATAACCATGTCAGATTAGTATTGAGCCAGGCATTCATAGCGGGATCTGCAGAATCGTCACCGATATTTGCAATCAGTGATATCATCAGGAACGCAGAAATAGCCATAATTGCCGCCAATACAATATTCAGTATTTTTTCTGTCTTCATACGGCTATTTTACTTTTTAAGATTGTGTTTTACCAGAATATCGATCAGAGAGATCGATGCATCTTCCATGCTGTTTACAATACTGTCGATTTTTGAAAGGCAATAATTATAAAAAATCTGAAGAATAATAGCAACAACCAACCCACCCACAGTCGTGATCAAGGCAATTTTCATACCATTGGCAACCAGGGCCGGGCTAATATCGCCGGCTACTTCAATAGCATCGAAAGCAACGATCAAACCGACAACTGTTCCAAGGAACCCGAGCATAGGTGCGAGTGAAATAAACAAACCGATCCAGCTTAATCCTTTTTCCAGCAGACTGGCCTGTACGCCTCCATAGGAAACGACCGTTTTTTCCACCACATCCAAACCTTCATCAGAACGGTCAAGTCCCTGATAGAAAATACTGGCCACAGGTCCGCGGGTATTCCGGCAAACTTCTTTGGCAGCTTCAATACCACCATTAGACAATGCATCTTCCACACTGACCAATAACTTTTTATTGTTGCTGGTTGAAAGGTTCAGGTAGATTACACGTTCCAAAGCAAAGGCAAGCCCCAGAATGAAACAGAGCAAAATTGAAGTCATAAAACCAGGCCCTCCCTGAATAAAATACATTTTAATCATACTGTGAACCGATTGGCCTTCTTCAGCAGCAGCAGCAGCCTTTTCCTCCTGATCTGCAGGCTGGTTGACAGCTGCATTTGTTGTGGCCGGCTTTGCCTGATCCTGTGCTACGGCATTGTTTGATGCTCCAACATAAAGCATCCCGAGAACTGCTATAAACGCAAAAAGTTTTTTCATCATTGGTTTTAATTTTTAATTAGTAATCTCCTAAATTTTTCTATTGTATTCTTTAATTTATATTCTGACTGATTCAAGAAATAAACTTCCCAATCATTCTCAAAACCTGATCTTTAAATAGAACTTGCGCGGAGAGAGAGGGATTCGAACCCTCGGTACCCTTTTGAGGTACACACGCTTTCCAGGCGTGCCAGTTCAGCCACTCCTGCATCTCTCCCGGTTATCCCAGTTCCTTTCATTTTCCGGGCTGCAAATTACAAAAAAATTGTGAAACGAGCATATTTTACCAAACACAAAAAAAAAGTACTCATTCAGTATGTGTATTCTCCATGATCCACACCGTTATAAAAAAACTATACTCCCTCACAATCAGCTATATCTATATCCAATTCGCTTGGGAAAAACAGTTATTCACTGATTTCACCGCTTCTGCTTTTTCTTAAATAAAGCTTTATATCTTCGTCTGTCAGCCCCTGGCCCAGAAGAAACATCAGTTTTGTCACTGCGGCTTCTGTCGTCATATCTTCTCCGCTCACCACTCCTGCCTTCAACAATTCCTGGCTTGTAAGGTAATGTCCCATTTTAACCGCTCCTCCTTCACATTGGGTAACGTTCAACACCACAATGCCCCTATGAATTGCTTTTTTGATCGCCTGCACCACCCAGGGTGCCGAGGGGATATTACCTGAGCCAAAAGTTTGGAGCACGATTCCCCTCAGTCCCGGAATATTCACGATGCTTTCGAAAACAATCCGGCTCATCCCGGGAAACATCCTTAGTATAACTACATTTTCATCAAAATTAGTATTTGCCTTTAAAATTCCCTTGCTATTGGGGTGATAAATATTTTCATGATAGAATTTAATATCCACACCGGCTTTGGCAAGCAAAGGATAATTTGTCGAATGAAAAGCGCTGAAATGATCAGCATGCCTTTTGCTGGTCCGGTTCCCCCGGGTTAATTTAAAATCAAAATAAATACACACTTCGGGAACAACCGCAACACCGTTTTGCTTTGCTGCAGCAATCTCGATCGAAGTGATCAGATTTTCCTTACCATCGGTTCGAAGAATACCGATAGGTAACTGGGAACCGGTCATCACCACCGGCTTATCGAGGTTTTCAAGCATATAGCTTAATGCAGATGCCGTGTAAGCCATCGTGTCGGTCCCGTGTAAAATAACAAAACCATCAAATTTGCTGTAATTCTCCTGTATTTTCCGGGCAAGCTTAGCCCATATCTTTGGAGTCATGTCAGACGAATCCAAAGGAGGATTGAAAGTGATCGACTTCAAATTATACCCTAATCGGTTTAATTCGGGCACTTCATCAAGTATATGGTTAAACCGGACCGGAACCAGGGCTCCCGTTTCCGTTTTTTGAACCATACCGATGGTACCGCCCGTGTAAATCAGTAAAATCGATGGCAGGCCTGCTTCCATATATTTTTTATCCCGGAATTGATGACCTTATATTTTAAAAAGATTCTCTGCATTTTCTGCTGTAATCCTTGTAAGCTCGGCGACAGACAATTGATAGATCTCTGCAACTTTTTGAGCAACATACACCAAATACGAGCTTTCGTTACGTTTTCCACGGAATGGAACCGGTGTTAAATAAGGTGAATCCGTTTCCAATAAAATATGACTTGGATCAATTTTTGGAATTACCTGATCAAGTCCGTTGTTCTTAAATGTAATAATGCCGTTGATACCCAATTTAAATCCCAGGTCGGTGATTAGCCTGGCTTGTTCGGCGGTGCCCGTAAAACTGTGAAAAACTCCCTTTAAACAATCGTCTTTCTCATCCTGCAGCACAGCATATACCTCATCAAATGATTCCCTGACATGGACAACAACAGGTAATCCATATTTTTTTGCCAGAACGACCTGTCTGCGAAAAGCATTGGTCTGCTCCGCAATAAACGTTTTGTCCCAATAAAGGTCTATTCCTACTTCTCCAATTCCATAAAATTTCCGCTTCCCGATCCAAAACTCGATTAATTCCAGTTCCTCTTCATAATCTTCATTCACAGAAGTCGGATGCAAACCAATCAGAGGATAACAGATCTGAGGATATTTATCCGCCAAATTCAGCATTTTCTTCACGGAAGAGCTGTCTATATTTGGGAGCACGATCTTTCTTACATCATTCTCAAAAGCACGCTGAATAACTTCTTCCAGATCGTTGTTAAAATCTTCTGAATAAATATGCGAATGCGTATCAACCAACATAAAGAAAAATTTATCACAAAGAAAATATTTAAAAACCAAATGATCGTTTTCTAAATATTATCTTATTGATAATTTAAGAAGTCGTGTGGAGCAAGTCATGAATTATGCCAGTTTATTCACCACCCTATACCACTCCCTGTGCCAGCATCGCGTCAGCCACTTTAACAAACCCCCCTACATTGGCACCGATCACATAATTGATCCGGGATCCGTTTTTGCCATACTTTACACAGGTTTCATGGATCTCGCGCATAATCAGATGTAAACGGGCATCCACCTCTTCCCGGGTCCAGTTAAAACGTTGGCTGTTTTGCGACATTTCCAGTCCTGAGACGGCTACACCTCCCGCGTTTACTGCCTTCCCCGGGGCGTAAGCAATACTTCGCACCAGGTAATCGGCAGCTTCAGCAGTACAACCCATATTGGAAACCTCGGCTAACAAAAAGCAACCATTCCCAACAAGCATCTTTGCATCTTCAAGTGCCAGTTCATTCTGTGTGGCACACGGCATAGCAATATCTACCTTTTGCTCCCATGGCTTTTTCCCCGGAAAAAAGTCAGCTTTGAATTCCCGGGCATAGGGTTCAACAATATCATTATTGGTTGCCCGAAGCTCGAGTAAATAATCTATCTTCTCCCCGCTTATTCCATTTTGATCATAAATATATCCGTCGGGACCAGAAATAGTCAATACTTTTCCTCCCAATTCATTGATTTTAGTTATTGCACCCCATGCCACATTACCAAAACCTGACACGGCAAAGGTTTTTCCCGCCACGTTTTTTCCAATGCGGTCAAGCATGTGCTGCACAAAATAAACTGCTCCAAACCCCGTCGCTTCCGGGCGGATCAAACTGCCGCCCCATGCCAGGCCCTTACCTGTTAATACTCCTGTAAATTCATTTCGAATGCGTTTGTACTGGCCAAATAAATAGCCGATCTCCCGGCCACCGACGCCAATGTCACCGGCAGGCACATCCGTATGAGCACCAATATGCCGTTGCAGTTCGATCATAAAACTCTGACAAAAATGCATGATCTCATTATCTGATTTTCCTTTCGGATTAAAGTCAGATCCTCCCTTTCCCCCACCCATCGGCAAAGTAGTCAAACTATTTTTAAACGTTTGCTCGAATCCCAGAAACTTTAATACAGAAAGCGTTACAGTAGGATGAAAACGTAACCCACCCTTATAAGGTCCCAATGCAGAGTTAAACTCGATCCGGTAACCCCTGTTTACATGAATTTCACCAAGATCATCGACCCAGGGAACCCTGAATATAACCGTCCGCTCAGGTTCAACCATCCGTTCCAGTATCTTCGCCTTTTGATATCTTGGGTTCCCCTCGTAAACATCCCAAATGGATTCTACCACTTCCTGAACTGCCTGATGAAACTCAGTTTCACCTGGAGTTCTGGCCTTTAAGACCTCCATAAAATCATTGATTTCCGTTTTCATATATTTATCATTTCAAACTAACGGTGTATAATTTGCGTACTAAACTTCATTACTTTCTTCAATAACATCAACGTACGGAACTCGCCAATAAACATTCCCTTGGGCGTAAACCGCGGCGTTCATGCTCGTTTCATACGTTAATAATTTGTTTTTTAATGGTCGTATGGAACTCCATGTTGTTGAAAATTATTATCATATCCCCGGACGTTACAGAGCAACATGTTCGTTTCATACTGAGTTAAGTAGATTTAGTAAACCTCCAATTGCGTAATTTAGGACAAAGGAACAAATGAAAAAAATTCTAAAAGGTGATTTTATGCCAGTTTTCAGGCATTTGTTAATGTTTAAAAACAGCGTTTTACAGGACGAATTGCTAAACTACAAAATACCAAACACTTAAATGATAGTGCGGTAACAGAATACGGATATCTTTTTGTAGCTCCTTATCCTTTGTCGTTTGTCATTTTTTATTATATTTGTCAGCACAGTACAGTACAATAAACCTGACCAAACAAAAATGAATATGAAAACAATGATCGTCACTTGTCTGGTGATATTATCAGTATGGGGTTCTGCGTCTGCTCAGAACAAGCTCGGGACGGAAACTGAAGAGCAAAAAAAAGAACGTATGGCCTGGTGGACGCAAGATCGTTTCGGAATGTTCATCCATTGGGGAATTTATGCCTTGCCTGCCCGTCATGAATGGGTTAAAAACCATGAACGACTTACTAACGAAGATTATCAGAAATACTTCGATCATTTTGATCCGGACCTGTACAATCCGAAAGAATGGGCCAGAAAGGCCAAACAGGCCGGAATGAAATATGCAGTGATCACGACCAAACACCATGACGGTTTTTGCCTTTTCGATTCAAAATATACCGACTATAAAGCGACCAACACACCTGCCGGAAGAGATCTGATCCGGGAGTATGTAGATGCGTTCCGGGCAGAAGGGCTGGGAGTTGGGTTTTACTATTCTCTGATCGACTGGCACCATCCTGATTTCACTATTGACCGGGTTCACCCGCAACATCCCAACGATCCGAAAGAGTATGAACAGCTCAATAAAGGCAGGGATATGAATAAATATAGAGAATACCTGCATAACCAGGTTCGCGAGCTGTTAACAAATTATGGAAAAATCGACATCATCTGGCTCGATTTTTCTTATCCGGGAGAATATGGTAAAGGTGAAAAAGACTGGGATTCAAAAAAACTCCTGGCGATGGTCAGAAAACTGCAGCCAGGGATCATGATCAATGACCGACTAAACCTAAGCGATTATGAAGACGGCTATGATTTTATCACTCCGGAACAATATAAAGTAACGAAATGGCCGGAAGTGAACGGGAAACAGGTGCCATGGGAGACCTGCCAGACGTTCAGTGGTTCCTGGGGTTACTACCGTGATGAAAATACATGGAAAAACAATAAACAATTGCTGGTATTGCTGATTGAAACCGTAAGCAAAGGAGGAAACATCCTGTTAAACGTTGGTCCCACCGCAAGAGGAGAATTCGACTGGCGTGCCGATCAGGCACTTGAAGGCATCGGAAACTGGATGGCTCATAATAACAGGTCGATCTATGGTTGCACACAGGCACCCGAAGGATTCGAAATTCCTGAGCACAGCCTCCTGACGTACAATCCAAAGACAAATCGTTTATATATTCATCTGATTGATTACCCGCTCCAGAATTTCAGACTGCCCAATTACAAAGGCAAGATTAAATATGCGCAATTCCTGCACGACGGATCAGAGATCAAGATCTCGGAACGTTACGGACATGGCACAAAGGAAGATGAAAATGCAAATGATGTGAACCTGAGTTTGCCGGTCATTAAGCCACAGTCTGAAATACCTGTAATTGAATTGTTTTTAAATTAATTGATCCTGCACTCTAAACAGACGTTCCCGTTAGAGTGGATTGTTGTATTTTTGTATCGTTAATCCATAAAATTTAGAGATGAGAAAAGCTGAAATTCACACCAAAAAAGGGATCATGAAACTGAATTTTTATGAGGAAGATGCTCCGGGAACAGTTGAAAATTTTGTCAAGCTTACGAAATCGGGCTTTTACGACGGACTCACCTTTCACCGGGTGATCCCCGACTTTGTGATCCAGGGAGGCTGTCCTGAAGGCACGGGAGCTGGCGGCCCGGGGTACACCATCAAGTGTGAACTGACCGGAAATAACCAGTACCATGATCGCGGAGTTTTATCGATGGCACATGCCGGAAAAGACACCGGAGGTTCGCAGTTTTTCATCTGCCATAACCGGAAAAATACGGCCCATCTTGACCGTCGCCACACCTGCTTTGGCAAGGTTTACGAAGGACTGGAGGTGATCGATGCCATCCGGGCGGGTGATGTCATGGAAAAGATCGTGATCATTGAAGAATAAAATCTGCTATAAACAGAAAGGCCGGTTCTCCAGGGAGAACCGGCCTTTCTGTTTATAGCGTTCCTTTTATACCGGGAGCAGTCCGGTTTTTCCTTCATTAACCAGTTTAAGAATCAGTTCGCCGAATAGGGTGTTGGCCCAGGCAAACCATTTGCGGGTAAATCTTTCAGGATTGTCCTTGTGAAAACTTTCGTGCATAAAACCGGTGTTGGCGTCGGTGTCACGAAGCGTCTTCACGCACCAGGCAATCTCCTTGTCTTCAGTGCTGGTCATCGCTCTCATAATAATGCTCATGGGCCAGACCATATCATAACCAATATGGGGGCCGCCTATTCCTTCGGCTGCTTTCCCTTTGAAAAAATAAGGATTGTCTTCACTCCAAACCAGCTTGCGCGTATTCTGATAGATAGGATCGGCGGGATCGGCACATCCCAGGTACGGTAAGGCCAGCAGGCTGGGAACATTGGCATCGTCCATGAAGGTGGCATTTCCAAAACCGTCCACCTCGAAGGCATATACTTTACCGTATTTTTTGTGTTCAATCACGGCATACTTCTGAATGGCTGCGAACACTTCGTCAGCCAATGTCTCGCATTGCCGGGCAAAAGCCTGATCATCAGTCACCTTTTTACTGATCTCAGCCAGTTGCCTTAATGAGGTAACCGCAAACAGGTTCGAGGGGATCAGAAAGCCATAGGTTGCTGCGTCGTCGGAGGGACGGAACGATGAATTGATCAGGCCCACCGGTTTCAACGGACGACCGTAACCATCGTTCGACAAGGTGTCAAGTTGTCTTTCCGTACGGCGTTGAAACTTGTAAGGGCCCGGGCCGTTCTTCCGCTGCTGTTCCGTGAAGGTTTTGCAGATTAAAGCTGTCGCCTTCTGCCAATCGGCATCAAAGACGGAAGTATCGCCTGTTGTTTTCCAGTAATTCCAGGCCAGGCGCACCGTATAGCAAAGGGAGTCGATTTCCCATTTGCGTTCATGTAACTCCGGCTTCATGTCAGTCATGTCACTCATCCACTCGCCGGCTTCTGCTTCCTTGTTGAACGCATTCGCATACGGATCGATCAGCACGCACTGAGTTTGTCTGTTGATCACCCCCGCGATCAGCGATTTCAGTTCCTTGTCCTGTTTGGTTAACGGTAAATACGGCCAGACCTGGGCCGATGAGTCACGCAGCCACATGGCATGGATATCGCCGGTAATCACAAAGGTATCAGGTTTTCCGCCTTTCATTTCGTACTCAACCGTAGTATCGAGTGTATTCGGGAAGCAATTTTCAAACATCCAGGCCAGCTTTGGATCTTTCAACTTTGCCTTCGTTTTTTTTATGATTTCCTCAACGGCCTTTGAAGTAAAATTCCGTTTTGCGGGCCGGTTCGATACGTAAGCATTTGCCGGCGAAGCCCATGCGTGGCCGGAAGCTACTGTCAATCCTGCTACCGTTAAACCGCTTTGTCTGATAAAATTTCTTCGTGTGGTCATATGATAAAATTGTCAAATTATAAAATTGCTAAGAGCATAGAGCAAACTGCCATGCGGAGACCGGGAAAAGGAAGATGGGCGCCGGGTTACAGCCCCCGGACTATCGGTTACCACATGCATCCAGCAGCCAAAAGCTCACTGCAGGAGTATTCCGGTGTCCCTGTTCCCGTTTCCCTGTTCCGTCTTATGTCCGCTACTCACTGCTAATGATCAACTCCCTGCCTTCCGTCAGTTCTCTATGTGAAACAAAATAGCCATTTATTTTGCGTTTATCCAAGGCTATTTGCCGGATTTTATGTCCGGAGCCATTTTTCAAAATGGAGAATGTGTGCCCTTGGTCCAGTTTGATATCCACCCGATCGAAAAGCGGAACCGAAACCAGGTACTCGTCGTCGGCCGGCGAGTAGGGATAAAGTCCCGTGGCGCAGCACACGTACCAGGACGACATTTCACCGGCATCGTCCATGCCGCACAAAGCCAGACCGTGTTCACCCATGCCGTAAAAGCGTTCCATGATGCGGTTGAGCAAAACCTGCGATTTTTCCTGTTTCCCCACGAAGTAATAAAGATAAGGGAAACTGTGGTCAGGTTGATTGCCGTGGCAATACTGACCGATAAAACTGGAAACGTTTCGGGCGATATAATTCCCGTTCCAGGGTATCGAGAAAAGTGAATCAAGTTTGTTCTCAAATTCCTTTTCATTTTTATACAGCCCGATCAATCCTTTGGTATCGTGCGGAGCAAAGAAAGAGGATTGCCAGGCATTGGCCTCCCGGTACATGTACTCGTAATAAGGATACTGCGGGTTAAAGTTTTTCACCCATTCGCCGTTTTCCAGCCGTCCGCGCATCAGTCCGGTAGAGGGATCGAACATGTTTTTATAATTGCCTGTTCTTTTCATCAGCATCCGGTAACTGGCCGAATCGCCCAGCTCTTTTGCCAGGATGGCCAACGCATAATCGTCGTAGGCATACTCGAGGGTTTTGGTCACACCGGCTTTGGCCTTGGTCTCAACATGCGGATGCTCGACGATGGGGTCAGAAATATAGCCCTTTTCCATGTATTCCTTTATAAAAGGCCTTGTTCCTCCCTCAATCGTAGCATTTCTCAATAATAGCTTATATGCGCTTTTCACGTCATAATTGCGAATCCCTCTCAGATAGGAACCTGTAATAAACGCAGCGGCATGATCGCCGTGAAAGAAAGTAGGCATAAAGCCTGTTTTCTCACCCCTGTCTGTCATCGAACTGATCACGTCGGCCGTGACTTCCGGCTCCAGCATGGCCAGCAGCACCAGCTTATTGCGGTAGGTGTCCCAAAGCGAAGGAAGCTCATAATATCGGAAACCTTTTTTGACCACCTTCCCGTCCGCACCGGTGAACTCGCCGTTGCAGTCGCTTCGAAGCGCCGGCCATTGGAATGCCCGGTAAAGACTGGAATAAAACAGTTCCTTTTGGCATTCAGTACCCCCCTTTACGCGGATCTTTGCCAGGAGGTTTTCCCAAACAGCAGCGGCTTCGTCTCTGACCTGACCAAATTCCTTCCCTTTTAGCTCCTTCTCCAGGTTTTCGCGGGCATTTTCATAACTGACAAAAGAAAGGGCTATTTTTAATTCGAGGATTTTCCCGGATCCGCCGAAACGAATCAGCCGGATTTCCTTCTTTCCCTGGCTTTCCGATTCTATCTTTTCGATGGGATGGCTGGCAGTAGCGTAAAAGAAAACCTTTTCGCCGGTTTGCTGGTATCCCTGAAAGGCATTTGGTCCCACCTGTTCCAACGTCCATTCGCGGACCCGTTCGTTTGAAACGGCCAGGTTCAGCACCAGCTTTTTATCCTGTGCAGACGGGTAGGTATAGCGATGATAGCCACACCTCAGGGTCGTGGTCAGCTCGGCATTGATCCCGTACCGTTGCAGCAAAACCTGGTAATATCCGGGCCTGGCCTTTTCATTTTGATGCGTGAATGCAGAGCCAAAATCATCGGCCTTGATGTCACCGGTGACCGGCAAAACAGGAATGTGGCACAGATTCCAGTGGCCTTTATTGGTGTGGGTAAAGGCGTAAATTACGGTATCTTCATACTCGTAGCCTGCACCGCTGCCGAATTCAGTAATAGGACTGAGCTGAACCATAGCATTTGGCAGGGTCGCTCCCGGGTAGGTGAGTCCGGCCCATACCCTCCAGTTCTGCGGAGGTTTGTACCCGATATAGGCGCTGTCCAGCAGCGGGGCCGTTCCCAAAAAAGGGTTCACATAAGCGGTCAGCCTTTGCGCCGGAAGCGTGCCGGCAAAAAGCAGGCAGCATACCAGCAGCGCAAATTTATAAGGATTACACTGCTTCCTTCCGCCTGTCATCTTCAACTGAAATTGTCTCTGCCCGTTGTTTCCTCTCGTTCCCATTGTTCCAAAGATGATCTATTCAAAAAAACCTTCATTCGATAATGCAGCGGCTGCTTCAATGAGCATACACCCGCTGAGTTGTTCAGTCAGTCCGGTAACAGAACCCGGTTTTACCGTCCAGTCAGGTCCGAACAGGATGGCCGGTGTGGTCGTACCCTTTGTCCACAGAGTCTCGGCGTTATAACGGATAAACTGGATGTATCGCTTCCTGGTCGTCGCATCCAACCGGTCCTGACGGATCAGATCAGTGAAATAGCGGATGAAGATCCCCTTGAAAAGACCGCCATCCCGCGTTCCTTCGCTTTTAAGAACGGAGTTGCCGGTCAGGCTGCTGGTTGTATAGTCGGCCGCCAAAACAGCGTCGTTAAGATAGGCTTTTTCATTAAATATCTTGTATAGCTCAACTGCCGAACCAATGAAAGTACCCTGGTTGTACGTAAAAACCCAATCTTTTTTGATTTCGCCGGTTTCACTGTTAATATTGTCATAAACCATTCCGTTATTCGGGTTGAACAAGGTCGATTTCTCCCAATTGTAGATCTTAACCGCCCATTCCTTGTAGCTTTCGTCACCAAATTCCTGGTACAGGCGGGCAGCGAGGATGCAGGCAGGACCGTTCGAACAGGCATTTTTGCTGTATTCCATCCCCTTTTTCCAGGTGATGCCACCCCCGGCGTTCGTATTCCAGCCGGTCTTGATGTATTCCCATATCTGCAGGGCAGCCTCTTTAAATTTAGCATCCCCAGTTGCCTGATAAACGCGGAGGATCGCCAGCGCGTTCCATTCCATATCATCGTAGAAATCGTTTTCGAAGGTATTACCGTTTTTGGTTTTAACACCTGCATACCATTGATCGAAATAGGCTTTGAATTTGTCTTCTTTGGTTCGCAGCCAGGCATCAGTAAGCACGTCAAGCGCATGGGCCTGTGGCCAGTAATGCCAATCCGGATCCCCGTTACTGTCGTAGTTAAACCTTTTTTCTCCCGCATTCCAAAACAAATTGGCTAACGCCATGCTGCTGCCATCGGCGGCCTTGTTCCAGTCAATCTTGTCTTGTTCATCCGGCACCGGATCGTTCGAATCATCTTTCCCACATGACAGGAATAATGCGGGAAACAGGAATATCATGCAGAGCCACTTCTTCATAGGAACTAATTTTCTGTAAAGTTAGTATTAAAAACAGCCGGGAGCATGCTGTTTTGACCTGCTCCCGGCGTTCTGTTGATCCTCTTATTTGCTGATTGAATGCGTATATGGCTGGCCGGCCTGCAAATAAATGGTATAGTCGGCAGGCACACCGTCAAAGTCACCCATCAGTTTCCACTTATTATCCCATTGTGTAACATTGGTAATTAACTGAAGATAATAATAGGATGCGGGGCTTGTGGCCGTAGGCCTGGAATCAGTTCCATTGAGCGTTCCCCATTCGAGTTCCTTTTCGGGGTCTGCACCTGCGTTTTCCCGAACGAACATCCTGAATTTATAACGTTCGTCGCGGCCCCAGCCTTCCTGTTTGAAAGTCACGGTCTGGTTTTCGGCACGGAATATCCCGTTCCCCACGTAGGGGAGGTCGAACAGTACCTTTCCTTCAGGACAGAAGTAGAAGCCGATCCTTGATATCAGGGTATAAGTCCCGGCGCCTGTAACAAAATCGAGCGTGATCCGGTAAACTCCTGTTTCGGATACCGTCGATGTGTCGCCCACTTTTATGATACCGTTATCAGTATAAAAAGAGCGGGGTTCTGCAGAAGCCCCTTCCATAAAAGAGAACGGCTGGTTCGCGGTTAAGCGGGTATACCCCTCAAATACACCTACAGCTGTTGCTTTCATCTTTTGTGCTTTGGACGGATCGTCGCCACCTTCAGATGCCGGGCCCGTTACCGAAACCTCGATCGGCAATTCGTCAAAACCGGCCAGCCTGGTGACGGTGATCGTGCGTTCTTCTTTTCCCTTCAACGCATTGAGTCCTTTGGACGAGAACACGGTCCATTTGAACGAGCCTGTTTCGGCCGAGTTAATGCCCATCATCCCGGCTATTTTATTCAACTGTTTATGGGTGATGGTCACATTGTTATACAGCCCGTTGTTCGCAGCCGCAGTTACGTACACCGGTTTGGAGAAGTCGCCGTCGGCTTTGTCGAAAGCAATCTGGTAAACAGCAGTGCCGCTTTCTTCGACCTTGCAGTATTCCCATTCAAAATAAGCGGAAGCGCCGGCAGAAGGCTCAAGCACTAATTCTTTTCCGTCAAGGGGCTCAACCAGGGTATTGACTGCTGTGAGCCGGGTATCGGTATCGCCTCCTTCATCTTCGCATGCGGCGAGGGCCAGCACCAGCGAGGCGATCATGATCGTTCTGATTCGTATCTTTTCCATGTTCAGGCTATTTTA
>JBDKTZ010000205.1:0-14919 GCA_039679975.1 Prolixibacteraceae bacterium | reverse complement strand
TCATTAAAAGTTTGATCAGAACGCCAATCTTCAAGGCGGTAACAAACTCCTCTTTCTGTAACTGTTCCGCCTCCTGCATCTGTAACATTTCCGCCTAATACGGCGGTTGTTGTTGTGATATTGGTAGCTGCCGTTGTTGATAACGAAGCAAGTATTACTTCGCCTGCAGTGGTTGTAAAACTAACCTGATTACCATACGCGGTGCCCTTGTTGTTTATGGCGTAAGCGCGGGCATAGTATGTTGTGTTTATGGTTAACCCGGTTACCGTGTTGCTGAATGTTCCTGTGCCGCTTCCCATCGCAAGTTTTGAATTTGAAGTGGTCGGGTTCTGCGCGGTGGCATAACATACTCCCCGTTCGGTAACAGTCGCATTACCGTCGCTGGTGACATTTCCTCCGAGCACAACACTTGTAGAAGCTACATTTGTCGCACTGGCTGTGGTGACAGTTGCCACTGACGACTGGGTTGTAGTAAAGGAGATTTGACCCCCGTAGGCAGTTCCTTTGCTGTTTACAGCATATGCTCTCACGTAGTATTTTGTCCCTGCGGCTAACCCGGTTACAGTTTTACTGAAAGCTCCGGTTCCGGTACCAATTGAAACTTTTGTATTTGATGTCGTAGGGTTTTCGGATGTGGCGTAGCAGATCCCGTTTTCTGTGACTTCTGCGTTACCGTCGCCGGTAACATTTCCTCCCAGAGCGGCGCTGGTTGCGCCCACCGAAGAAGCCTCGTTAGTGACAACTGTTGCGAGTAGCGCCTGGGCGGTTGTAAATACGATCTGTTCGCCATAAGCTGTCCCCTTGCTGTTTATGGCATAAGCTTTTACATAATAGGTCGTCCCTGCTGTCAACCCGGTTATTGGCTTGCTGAAGGCTCCTGTCCCGCTGCCAATCGGAATTTTTGTATTGGCGATAGTTGGATTCGCGGTCAGACTATAGCAGACTCCTTTTTCTGTCACGGTGTTGTTCCCGTCGCTGGTGACATTCCCTCCCAATATAGCGCTTATTGCCGTAATACTGGTTGCAGTGGCTGTAGTGACCGTTGGCAGCAGTATTTGGGTGGTTGTAAACGATATTTCTTCGCCATAGGCAGTACCGTAGCTGTTTGTGGCATAAGCCCGGACATAATAGGTGGTGTTGGCAGCCAAACTGATTATCGTACCGCTAAATGTGCCGTTCCCGCTGCCTGAAGCCATCTTATTGCCTGATGTTGTTGGATTCCGGGTTGTGCCGTAACAGACACCCCGGGCAGTAACCGTCGCGCCTCCGTTGCTGGTCACATTGCCCCCTAAAACCACTGAATTAGAGGTAATCTCTGATGCTGCCGAAGTCGTTACCGTTGGGTTCAGGGCCGGTGTTGTTATGGATGTCGTCAGCGGGTTACTCAGGTTTGCTCCGGCATAGGCATATAAAGTATAATCGTATTTTGCGCCCCCGGATACTTTGGTATCTGTCCAGGTAGTCGTTGCTTTATCGACCCTGGCTACTTCGGCCACAGCGCCTTCATTTTCGCTCCGGTTAATGACAAAACCATTGATAGTCAGATTTTGCTGCGTCCAACTCAGTTTCACAGAAGCGCCCGACATTTCCGATTCAAAATTGGCCGGGGTAAACAATTCTTTCGGACAATCGGCATCAAAAGGGTTGTCGGCTTCTTTTTCTTTACAGGTTGTGAAAAACAACGCGATGATCGCCGAAAATAAAATCAAATATTGTTTCGAAGTTTCCATATGGCTGTATATTAGCATGGGTTAAAGTGTTGTTTAAAGTATTAGCACGATATTGCTCATCTTATAATTTATCTTGCGTTTATCCGTATTTGTCTGATTCTGCCGGAACCGTCGTATGAATAGGCTACTTCATAAACGCCGTTACACCGGACATTTTCCAGGTATCCCTCATCGGTATAACCGTATTCCAGTTTATTTACCGGTGTTTTAATTTCTTTTATCTGATTGTTTTTGGAATCCGGGCCGTATTTAATGATATACTTCGAACCATTATTCCCGGCAACTTCACTGATTTTTCCGCCGGTGAATCTTAAATACGAACCGTTTCCTAAGGCCGAATTATTTATTTCGCGGATATTTCCTTCCTTATCGTAGAGATAATTCACCTTGCCGCCCCAGGAAGTCTTTACTGAATTGATCCTGTTATGATCCCGGTTAATCTCTATACTGCCCTGATTGGAATGAATGGACGATAGAAAACCATTTTCATCATATTGGTAGTTGATTTTTAATCCGCGGCAATCCGAAAGCCCGGTTTTGTTCCCTGTTTCATCATAAGCGTATTCCACCCATTCTTTATAGGAATTGCCTTCTCCTGGTGGCGTGATTAAGGTTCTTTTTAATGCGCCGTCATTGTCATACTCATAACTTACAACCGAATTTTCGCAGGCACGTTCGTCCAATTCACCAATACTGTTCCATTTCTGTTGCAGGATAACTTGTCCGTTTCTTGTTAACGAAACCAGTTGCCCGGCTTCATTGTAGTTCTCATTGTAGTTTATGCTGTCGGGGAAAAAACAGGAACAATTTCGTCGGTCCTTTGATTGTTGCATCCTGTATTTTTCGACGCCCAATACCGAGACTTCCATCCTATCTGCAACTTTGTCGGAATAATCCCACCTGATAACCGTTCCATCATCGCTCGTTTTAAGGATTGGCCGGAACGATTGGTCGTACTGTACCATATCTTTCCCTTCCATTTCAACGGACGATCTTTCTTCTTTCTTTTTCAATTCAAACTTCGATAAAAACGATTTCTTTTCTTTTTCTGCCTCCTGTTTCACATAAGTGATAACCTTGCTGTCAAACTGACCGGGAATCACTTTGTATTCAAAATCCGCGTAACCGGGCGATGATTCTCCCGTTAACTGCCCCTTGTCATTATAATGAAACTGTCTTTCAGCTTTGCCGTTATACTTTATTCCGGTAACGAAACCATCCTGATAGTCGTAGTCTACCACATCATTTGTTGCAGTTATCAGTCCAAATCCGGCTTTCTTTGAATGAGTAACCTGTTTTAATTCGTCATCGCCCGAGTATTCATATTTTACCGATCCGCCGTCGCTGCCATTTGCCGCAATTACCCGGTTCTTATCGTATTGCAGCCTGATATCGGCAACCGCTTTTTGCCCGAGAAAACCGACAATCCGGATAACGCGGTTCCTTTTATCCCGGTTATAAAGAATCATTTTCGGCTTCTTTTCAAAAGCGACCAGGAACCCTTTTTCGTTAAAATGAAGGTTCTTCCCGTTGGGTAAACAAACAAGCTTTGTTTTAAACCCGATCAGCTTATGATCGCCACGATAAATATTTTCCGGTCTTTCAGTATAGTTATTCATCGGGGAGATTAAATTCCACGCCACCCGGTAACTCACCGCATCGCCCGAAATTTTTTCAGGTATTTTTTGTTCTTCCAGAAAAGGAAGGTCTAACGACCACGTTTCCCCAAATAAATGATCCAATGGCGTTATAAATGAATTATACTTCCTGGTCAGTACCAGGTAAAAATCGTTGGTTACCCGTACCGATAAGTCAGTTTCGTTCAGGATACACGGTACAAGGTCTTTTGTATCATTTCCCGGGAGCACGGCGGCTTCAAACTTTTTATTATCAATCGTCATTTTAACCGGCACAAAAAGCGATTGTTTTCTGAAAGTCTCGGCTATTTTGGGGGTAATCGTGTTTGCATCAGGTGAAGCTGACCGGGTAAAGATTTTATCTGTTGCCGGGGATAAATTCACCCCGCCAAAAACAGTATGTATCACAGCGCCCTTTTGCCTTGTAACGGTATGGGATGACGTGATTTCCGGCGTAGGAAAAGGTTTTACCTCATAAGTCCGCATCCAGAATGGCAAGGTAACGCCGCGGTCTCTTAACTGCTCGGCAATTGCCGTGATAAGGGCGATACGTTGTAATTCCTTGAACACAGGCACCGGTTTTGTCATGCCGCTTTCTGCCGGAGGCATCGAAAACGATTCGTCAGCAATCTGATCGTAATGATCGGTAAACCACTTCGAAAACGCTTCTGCCCCTTTTGAAGATTTCCCGTTTGGCGCGGTGACCAGTTTCCCTTTTTGCAGCGCCATTTTTTGGGTTTTTACCATCAACGGAACATCCAAAAGGGTGAGTGACTGGTCTGAAGAGTTATTTCTGCTGACCGAAGAGGGGACAATCCAGAACCGTTCCCAGTTTGGTCCCTGAGTATCTTCCGAAAACATGGTCTCCAGAACGCTGTCATATCCGGCGACCTTGGTTTTAACCGGTTGTTTGGTCATATTATCTTCTCCCAGGCTGTAGGCTTTCATCACGCGGTCGGCTTCAAACAAGATCCATCCTACGTAAGTACTGTCTGTGGCGGCGCCATGGCGGGTGTGCATGATTGGCCCTTTCGGGTTGACGGAATCGGGGTCGATGGAAACGAATGGAGCTTCTCCATGCTGATAAACGCTGCGAAAAACGGTTACCACGTCGTCCATGCGCAATGGGGGCAGATCAATCGTTCCTTTATCTTCCGCGAGAAGAACCAGTTTGCCGTTGTTTTCGTCCACAGCAATGCCGGTTAGTTCACCCAGACCCTCGAAAGCTTTCCCGGCACCGCCAAGGTAAATGCCGCCAATGTTGGACGATGTAACAGGGGAGCCAAATAATTCAGCATTGTTTTTAGGAGTTTCTGTAATTATTTCGGTTTCGCCATTTCTTGTTAATTCGTAATATTTGATTGATGTAGATTTATAAGTCTTTATAGTTGTAGTCTCAGGATCAAAATAACTACCTAGAGGGAAAGTATGCATTAAAAATCTTTCAAAACAATTGGTTGCAGGAGTATTATACTCTTCGTTAATTGATTGTTTACCAGATTGATCGGACAATACAGTCTGACGATTTTGGATTATTTCCCCTTTTTCCCGCCAATCATTTTTAGAACCTGTTATTAATTTCTCAGAAGCTGAAATTCTTGAATTATTGGTCGTTGCGTTATATGTTCCATCCCATCCTGTTGATGTCTTATTCCTTATATAGGGAGGAGGATTCATAATTTGCATTGCTTTACCAGTAGTATATACAACTGAACTAAAAGCAGTAAATGCGTTAAGAGAGTTTGAAAACAAAATACTCGCATCTGCATATGCCAAATAAGATGATAGCAAAACTGTTTCAACCCATTTTTCAACAGGATTGAAATCCATATGAAGTTGTTTTAATAATTCATCACTCACCTTAGCTCCTTGCAATATCTCTATCTTTTTAATTTCAGCTTCTCTTCGCATTTGAATTGATTTAAAATCAAGTTCGTTAGATTGAGTAGAAAGTCCTTTATTATCCAAATTATTCACCGGATCCCCACCGCAATAAGTAAATAACGACAAGTCTTTTTGTGTCCCTGAGGGGGTTTGATGCAAAGGATCAATTTGCATAAAGCGACCGGTATTCGGGTTGTAGGCCCTCGCTCTGGTGACATAAAGCTTAGCTTCGGGATCGTAAAATAAACCTGAAAAACCGGGCATCAGGCTATTTGAAGCAATGTCCTGTTGGGGTATACCGAAGGGAGAGTAGTCCAGTTTTTGAATGATCATTCCGTTTGCGTCGGCAATTCCCCTTACCGAGCCAAGATGGTCGGTTAAAAAGAAATTAGTTTTCCCTTTTTCAACAGAGGCAATCGGGGTGTTGCCTTCCCAGATATAAAACGTACTATCCTTTTCATCGTTGTCGGCCACTATAGGTTGCCAGATATCGCCAAGGGGATTGGTAAAATAAGTAGTCTTTTGGTTATTGGTTATCCTGCAAAAAAGGGAGCCATCGCCTGCATATTCAAAGGTTGAATTACCGGTTGCCGTTAATTGGTTGTTGTCGTTGTATTTATAGACCGTGGCGCCATTCTCATCGGTGAGGAGATTACCCGAATTATCGTGTTCCGCCGAAATATCGTTGTACGAAGTCAATCTGCCCAAACCGTCGTAAGTATAACGTTCAGCAGTATTTCCGTTTACGGTTGTTTCGGTACGGTTGCCAAAATCATCGTAATTGTAGGTGGTTTTAATGCCTTCAGCATCAATAAATAAGGATAAGCGTTGCACATGATCGTACCGGTAAGCAACCTTCTTTACCCCTTTACTGGTCCACTCTTCAATTTCACTAAGCAAACCGTCGGGATTATAACGGTAGGTATATTTAGTCAAAATATTACCGCTTTTTTCGGCATGGGCAATAAAATCAAGTTTACCATCGGGCAAATACTTATATTGCGTCCTTATTCCATTTGGCAGAACGCGTTCAATAATTCCATCACCGGTATAATAGCGATAAGTAATTTCCCCTGCAGGGGTCTTCATTGCGGCAATTCTGCCCAGGAAATCATAAACGTATTCGATCCGGTATCCATTATCTGTCGACAAGCCGGTTAATTGATCGGAAGTGTTATAGGAATAAGAGATCCCCGGGGCGTTTGATCTCCTGATATGTACCGGACGGTTGACCTGATCGTATTCACAGGTTACTTTCCCGAATTTGTCCTGTATTTCAATCATTTTCCCCACCACGTCAAAAACAGAACTTACGGTTTCTTCCATATTCTTTCTTCCAATCTTCCTGATCCTGGCGGGGTTATCGGGAAAAAACTCATAATTCAATTCCGTGGTTTTTCCGCCGGGAGAAGTAATTTTTGAGGGTAAGCCTTTTGAATCATATTCATAGTCCCATGTGAAGCTGGCGGATATTTCACCTGGTTCCTTTTTTTTCAGGCTGAAGCGGTTAGTAAAAATGCCTTGTTCTGAATTCTTACTTTTTTTATTGCTCTATTCATCGCAACCGCAAACAAGAAAGAGTACACAAAACCATGAAAGACAAATCCTAAAGCGTATCCTATTTTTCATGACCGATTGATTAAAAGTACTTTAGAAAAGTGATTGACGCTAAAATTTCCAGGAAAGGGTAATTCCGTTTCTGCTTTGATATAAACTGAGCTTATCTTTCGCTTTTCCTTTCTTAATCGAATGAACTGTAAATTTTATAGCACATAAACCGGCCACTCCGAGTAATGCCGGCCCTATTTGATCGTACAACTCGGCTGTATCACGCAAATCAGCAGCATGACTGTCCGTACTGTTTTGGTATTCCTTGTATTTCTGATCCGACTCGTAAAGAAAATATCCGCCTGCACCAGCCATTAACAACGTAGTAACTCCCCAAAAACCTTGCTTCCGGCTTTGCTCTTTGATTAAGCTGTTTAAAGCTTTTTGAGAGGCAACTTTGGGTGCATCTTCAACCGGAGGCATTTGGGTTTCGGCTTCTTTTTCTGCGACAGTTTCTTCTTTTATTCCTTGTTGGGCTATAAACGGAATTACAGTACTAATCTTTGCTTTTGTAAACTGGCTTAAATTATCCTCGTGGTTTTTGACGCTGTAAATCTGACAATCGAGTAGATTCGGAACAAACTTCACATAGAAATCAAGGTTTTTTACATTTCTCCTTTGCTGATCATTGAGAGTTACAGCCATTTCGCGAAATACCTCTATTTTAATAAAATAAAAGTCTTTTGCTATGTAAATGTCACTTACCTCCAGCGAATCGATTCGAAACGACACTTCGCTGTTACTATAAAAAAGCCTGATATTTTCGAGGTACTCTTTACTTTTAAAAACAACCGGAGTTTTATCAGAAGGATCAATATCGTTCGTTACATAAACCTGATCATTCTCGAACATTTTATTTATTTCAGAAATGATCGTGTTTTTTTCTTCCGTCTCCAGTTTATTACCTGTGATCAGATTCAGAGCGGAATAATAGTTCAAAATCCGGTCTCTTGCTTGTGCAGTATATATTTCGGCAGCCGACTGAGCGATTTGGGCTTTCTGGCAAAGGGAACTAAACCCTGATCCTAAAAAAACAACCAAAATGAAAATCCTTCTTATCATGGCATGATATTTAAAACATTTTTTTTATAATTCATTTTTTCACCATCATCCATCGGAACAACAGAAGATATTAACCAGCCCGAATTATTCGAAGCCCTGTTAAAGTAATCGACTGTAAACAACCAGTTCTTAACCTGCAAAAAATGATACTGAATGGAAATGACACTGAAGTATTGTAATTCTCCCGTTTTGACCAGGTAGAGGAATAGGGTCAGCTCGTCCGGAATAAATCCCGTTGAGGTATATTGAATAATATTTGAATTATCCCTGAAGACCTTAAACAACCCCATGAACCCTACCTCATGGTTCATGGGACTAATAAACTTAACGGTATCGGTTCTGACAGGATCTAAACTAATGAAGGGCATATCAATTCCCGTTATAACCCATTTATTCCCCAATTCCGGAGTCCCTTCCCTTTTTAAAATCAGATGCAGATTTTGCTTTTCTCCCTTATATTTACACAGGCATTCAACCCTGGCATACCAGTCTTCATTGTCATACCCAAGTTCAACGTGATTCGTATCATCCCCTGCATAATTAATAAAGTCAACAGTTTCCTTTTTTTTAATTAAAGCCGAATCCGAAAAATTCAATAAGGTAATGAGCGATTTTTTCCTTTCGGTTTGAAATTTTACCAAGTCTTTCTTTTCGTTGGAATAAACTTCCGATGATTTTTCTACGCCTGTAAAAATATCCTCTTTATTATTGAACCGCTTGAAAAACTGGTCTAACTGCTTTACTTCTTTAACGAACCTCTCACGGTCGCCAAAAGATGAATTTAACGACAACACCTGGGAATAACAGGTTGTCTTGAAAAACAAAAGAAGGAATATGAAGTTGAAATATTGCATTTTAACCTTTTTTTGTTTCTTCGACTTTAATGTCGCCCAGAAATATTTCCCAAAACTTATCTGTTCTGTCTCCTGTTTCAATCGAAGCTTGTTCAATGATGATCAGGATATTCTTTTTTGTGATGTCAAAGTAAACCCCTCCTTCGTTGGTTACGCCCGAGAAACGCTGATATATCGTTGCAACCGCCTCGTACCTGTTATCGGGCCGTTTTGTAAAGTTTGAAGAGAAAAAGATATCAAACCATTCGATTGTAACCTTATTATAAGGCAGCATTTTTATTTTATTCAGATAATCCCGTATCTTGAAGCGTTTATTTTCTTTGCGATTAAGCGAACTTACCTCAACAAGATTATCTTCACTCATAAAAAGTCCAACTGCTAAGTCGATGGCCTTATTTCGTTGTGTCTCATCTTTCGTTTTATCGCCAATCGTACTGATGTAGTTTGAAAGGGCTTTGGTTTTACGTAAAGCTTTATCCTTAAAGTCAGCCAATTGAATCTCAGACAAGACCGCTTCTTCCAGGGTGTCACTGGTAAACAGACCAACTTCGATGATGGTATCTTTCATAAAGATATCTTCTTCAATTTCAGTTTGCGCTGTTGCGGCCACGGAGATTAAGAAGAGTAGCAAGGAACAACAACATATCTTACCGATGAAGTATCTTTGTTTCATAGTTCTTTGATTTTAAGTGTGGTTATCTTCTGACTGTCGTCGGTCTCTTTATCGAGAACCTTAAAATCAAAATTGCGCTGACTCAAATCCTCAATAAAATCCTTCACTTTCTGATGAGCTACTTCTGTTCCATTAATACCTATTGTCACAACAAGAGAATTTTCTCCGGCAAAATACTTTTCGATGATACCTGCCTTCAAATTCTCTTTTAAATCGTACAAAACAGATTGGTCACCAATTTTTTGAAAGTACTCTTCCAGTTTCAATGAGTTTGCCGTAATGATTTTGGGATCGGGTACACGTACAGGTTTAGGCTCAGGTTCACGTTCAGGCTTCGTGATAGATTGACGATTTTCTTTATCATCAATGATCACAGCGTTCGCCTTTTGCTCTAAAGAATCTTGATTTTCTGCAGTGTCTCTATCATTTGGACGGATTGGAGTATCACCCTGATCAACGGGCGTGTTGACGATCTTCATCCTAATCGTAATATTCCCCTTTGTACCGGATAGTTTGCGGGTTATTTTGTCTTTCAGTGCTTTAACCGAATCAGGTTCGACTTTATAGACATTCAGAGAAAAAGTATTATTTCCATAACCGGTTGTTCCAGTTGTGGGGTCCTTGATTTTTCCTTTTGCTTCCGTTAAAATTTTGGGGGTAACCAACTTATTGATCAAATTATTATAATCCTCTTTCAGGTATTCGGACGGCAACATCTTTATCCCCTTACGGCGTTTATTTATCCACGTGAGCGGAGGTTCGAGTTTGGCTGAATTTGCCGATTTGATGTCTGTTCTCACAAAAGTTACCTCAGGCACAAACAACTCATGGCTGCAACTTGTATCGGTATAATTGGCAAAAACCTTTAAGTAATCCGGTAACGGATCCGCTTCTCTAATATTGGGGATTGGTTCACTCAATTCTATATCCAGATTATAGTACCGTATTTTTTTTGATTCTTCGCAGGAGTTCAAAAACATTCCAGGTATTATAATGAACCCGAAGAGGATTAAATGTTTCTTCATTGCTTTATATATTAAAACGTTATCCCGTAAGATTCAACCTGAAGTCGCCGGCAAGCTTTGAAAAGAGGTATTTTATCCTGACCTTCCTGACCATCCAGCAGGTTAATGATATCATCGTCGGTTAAAATTCCTCTGGCTTTGATCAAATAATGTAAACCATCATCGTAGGCCGGATTTAACACAATTTCGTGAGGATTATGGCGGATTGGCATATTTTTTAACTGGTTGTTAAGGGCAACGGGTAAACTGAACTCCTTTGCCTGATGTTGATCATGTGCAAATTCAAAATAATCCCGATCAATTCTGTTTTGTGTCGCGCGGTAGGCAAAATAATAACCTGTGTGCATGATATGGATATATGCTACGATAAAATAGACAATAGAGATAGGAATGTATAAGATCAGGTTATTAAAAACACTAAGAAAAACAATTCCGATTATTTTGAAAACTGCGAATAATATAATCCCTGATATCAAAAGAAAATCAATAAGTCTTCCCTTTTTGAGATCAAGATCAAGCCTTGCTAAAGTCGCTTTTCTCGAATCATCTTCTAAAAGGATTAATGTTTTGGTTTTGCATATTGTTGATTTTTTTCGATGAAGAAGAATGGCAAAAAAGAAATCACAAAAAACAAACATGATGATTGAAAGCGTGGCGAAAATAAGGAATATTCCTCCATTTTTTAAACCGCCATAAATGGTTACAATCAATCCAAGCAATTCGCCAATGCATGCTATAAAGAACCATGCACTATCGACGGAATCACCAGTGTCGGAAAAAAATTGCGGTATTGAAACACCACTCATGTTAATGCTCTTTTTTCTGGTTGACAACCATTTTTCTAATGATTCTGTAGATGGTTGAAAATGGGTTTTGTGTTTTATATTCATATTGTTAAAATTTATGTTATTATTGAACATGTTCAAAGATTGTGTATGTGGCTGAATGTCGATTTAATTTCTAATAATCAGATTGTTGGAATTTATATTACTGTCAGTCTTGATGAACTTCTGATTCCATATTACAGGCTCGTGAATACGAAGTCAGAAAAGCGTGCTTCCGTATTTACCATACGGGCGTTAATTGCATCCTTTAAGTTTCATGATTAATTGAAGGATGGAGGAAACCCCCGCCTTCTCAATAATTCTCCGTCGATGGGTATCAACCGTATTTTTTGTGATACCCAATGTTTCTGCGATTTCCCTGCTGGTTTTGCCTTCTGCCAGCAATTTCACGATTTCTTTCTGTTTTGAAGTTAGTTTTGCCAAAAAGTTGTCATTTGAACCAAAGCAGTTTTCCCTTTCCGAAACATGGGCAACCCGTTTAATTGCCGCTTTTAGTTCGTCGAAGTCGATAGGGTGCACCAGGTAATCAAATGCCCCGCATTTAAGGGCCTGTACAGAATACCTGGGAGAGGATGCAGTAAATACTATTTTTGAATTCAATCCTTTTCCTCTTATTTCCTCCAAAAAATTGAAACCGTCTTTTCCTTTTAGTTTAGCGTTAACGAACACAATATCAGGAACAGCAGAAAGCACAGCGTTTATCGTTCCATGTGCAGAATTGGCGGACAACCGGCACTCCACATCGGGAAGCAAGGCAAGCAACTGTTCCAGCCGCTCCCGGAAAGGCAGATGATCATCAATAATGGCACAGGTTACTCGACTTTGCATCAGCAGGGTTTTTAAGACGAAAATTATGTCATTCAGTGGGATTTACATATACTCATCTCATAGAATTGGAATACTCATACTTAAGCGTTTTTTTAGATGAGACACCTCTGAAACTAATCTGACTTCGTTATAAGCGAGGAATCAGTCTGTTTCAGGAAAGGGAAAAATGAGAGATCAGTTCCAACGTGGACTTTACTCCGGCTTTTTTCAAGATTTGACAACGGTATTTATCAACAGTATGCGGGCTAAGGCATAACTGATCACCGATTTGATGACTGGTCTTACCCTGAAACAGGCCTTCAGCAATTCTTTGTTCAATGTCATTCAAAACTAACTTTTTCTTTTGCTTATTTTCACTTTGTAACTTTTGACATTTAATAATACAGCTTTTCAACTCGATGAAAGTAACAGGCTTTAACAGGTAATCAACGGCCCTTTCGCGTATGGCCCGGACTGCATATTGAAAATAACCGGAAACAAATGCCACATGCGGATTACAGTTTTGCGCTTTCAGTGCAGTGAGTACATCAAAACCGCTTATACATGGCATTTCGATATCCAGCAAAAGCAAATCCGGGTTGGTACTGATAATTTCGGAGATAGCAGTTACAGGATCATTTTCTATTCCAACACACTTAACATGTTCTATGTCTTTTAAATAGCAAGAAAGACATTCTGCGGATTCCTTATCGTCATCCAAAACATAAACACGTAAAAGATTCATTGGAAATGTTTTTGGTTTTCGCCTACTCTTAACGATTTTGGGCATCTTCGCCTTGCTATTCTTATAGACAGGGTATTTCTTAGTTTTGTCACGATGGGTGGTTAGTCCTTTTTAACCTTTCCTAATAATTTTATCATACTCTCATCCAAATAATCAGGAAGCTAATGGAATACATGGTTCATACAATCTTTGTCTTATGCGGATTAATTATTCCGGCAAAATGAGGACATGATTTCTGTCTTAAATTTTTCTGTATCAACTCCTTCGTTTGTCAATAATACTCTTATTGAAGATTTCTCCCTTCTTAAGATGGTAATAAACAGGTGGTTGACAGTCAGAAAATGGTTAGCTAAACATTCGGCTTCAGAAAACATTTTTTTACAGTCTTCACTCCGGTGAAAAATATCTCTGGAAAATACTCCTTTGCCATCACGAACGAATCTTCGCAATTTTATTCGTAAGGCATTGATATCTAATCCAAAAGCGTCCAATAGTTCACGTAATTTCTTTTTTTCATAGTTCAATTGCTCCATATCGGCACCCAACCGTACCTTAAAAGGAGGCAGTATTTTATCGAGCGACAGAATTCCAAGCATGATGTGGTCAACCTCAATAAAAGGGGATTTCTTAATGGCTGCTTCGTGACCGGCTATTTCCCAGGAAAGGCGGACTCCTATTGAATAATTGATTATCATATTATGGTTTTTTAGGCAATGTTCTTATTGTTACTGTCCTGTTTTTTAATTTGTTAACCGTATTCTCCGTATTAAATGGAACATGGCCTTCATGACTAGCCCCGGTCAAGATATCTTCCGGAAATATCCGGCTGTTCTCTGAGATAAGCTTATGTACGGCTACCGAACGGGCCAGGCGTAATTCCTGGTTGTTTTGAAATGTTTTCCTGTTGCTGATGGGAACATCATCGGAACAGCCCATAATAACAAGCACAATCCTTCCGGTAAAAGGTTCCAATGTCTTTGCAACCTGTATTACCTTATCAGAGCCGCTTTTTGACAGTTTATCCCCATTCCTAAATATGTCTTCGTTGAAAGTTACTGTTAACTCTTCCTTCCTTACTCCTATGCTTATCCCATCTATGTTTTTCAGACCGGTTTCAATTTCGTTCAATATGCCGGAGGATGAGACCATCGTTGTTTCAAGGAAGATCATTGAGTCAATTTTATTTTGAATAAGAGTCTGCTGATTCCGGAGTATCCGCAGGTCGCCGGACTGTCGTTTTATGGCCGTTAATAAGAAAGAAATAAGGAGGATAAAACCAGCGATCAAACACAAACCGCCAAGAAGTTTTACAAGGAATAAATGCCTGTAAATCTGTGAAACCTGTAATTGGTCGATCCGGTATAAAGCGCGTATAAAATTATTGTTGTCGGGATCAATTTTCAGGCATTTTCTCCACAGGTACGCAGCTTCTGTAAATTTTCCCTGTTGAGCGTAAATTTTGGCCTGCAGGTTCATCAGGGTTACACTTTCAGGGAATGACTTCGTCAATACGGAAATGTAATTACCCGCAGTGACATAATCTCCCGTAAAAGCAGCCTCGGAGGAAAGGTACAAGTAATAATCGGGAAGAAGCTTGTTCATTTCCTCTGAGAGACTTTGTAAATCTATTTTAATCAGATCATTCATGGAATGGTGTTTCTCATTTCAAAATGTCATTTACTGAGGTCTTTCAGGATAAAATTTTATATCTCCCTGCTGACCGATCGGTAATAATTCTCCAAGTCCGCGAACAACAGCTTTCAGTGTTTCTACATCGTTAATTCGGATAGACCTTTCGCCGTATGATATTAATTCATCTGCCCTTTGAGTATCCTTTATTTCGTTTTTTCTGTGATCCCGCAAATGCTGAAATCTGTAAACCCAATATTCAGGTAGTTTGTGCAGTATCGAAAAATAAAAGATATCTGTTTCATCAATCCGGCTTTGAAGCAAATCGGAATCTTTCGATGCTATAGTTTTCTCCAGTTCTTTTTCAAGTCTCGCCATATTTCGTTTATCATCTGAGTTTCCATACTTGTCTGCAACCTT
>JBDKTZ010000031.1:0-5743 GCA_039679975.1 Prolixibacteraceae bacterium | reverse complement strand
GACACAGGAATACAAAGGCTTCATCTGGTCGATCTCGATGGTGCCAACGCCGGGCACATTGTAAATTACCGGGTACTTGAAAAAATTTCAGCCAGGACCGGTCTGGTGATCGACTTCGGCGGCGGGCTGAAATCGGACGACGATTTGCGTATCGCCTTTGAATCCGGGGCCCGAATGGTTACCGGCGGGAGTATCGCCGTGAAAGACCGGGGTACATTTGTAAGCTGGATCCGGAAATACGGACCCTCTAAAATAATCCTCGGAGCAGACGCAAAAGACCGGAAAATAGCTGTTAGCGGCTGGCAGGAAATTTCAGAGATCCCGATCATCGACTTTATCGATGACTATATCAAGGAAGGGATCGAAAAGGTCATTTCGACCGACATTGCGCGCGACGGGATGCTTTCCGGACCTTCAACCGGGCTTTATCAGGAGATCCTGGAAAGATTTCCTGGATTGGAACTGATCGCCAGCGGAGGTATCTCTTCCATGGACGATATTTACCAACTAAGCGAAATGGGAGTTCCCGCAGTAATTACGGGAAAGGCCATTTATGAAAACAGGATCAGTCTGGATGAAATCAAAAAATTTATACGATAGATACAAGTATCTGACACAAGTCAAGACAGAAGACATAAAACAAAAGACATAAACGGAACAGGGATGCCGAAGAGTAGCACCTTTTTCTCCATTCTTTTATCTTATTGCTTGCGACTTACGACTGGTTACTTACGACTAATTACTTAATAACATGTTAGCAAAACGAATCATACCGTGCCTGGACATTAAAGACGGACAAACCGTGAAAGGCATCAATTTTGTCAATATCAAATCAGTGGGCGATCCGGTCGAGCTGGGAGCGATGTATGCCGAACAAGGAGCTGACGAACTGGTTTTCCTGGATATTACCGCCACGCATGAAGGAAGAAAGACCTTTGTTGAACTCGTCAAACGGATCGCACGGGAATTAAATATTCCTTTTACAGTTGGCGGAGGGATCAGCGAACTAAAAGATGCAGATGCCCTGCTCCTTGCAGGCGCCGATAAAATTAGTATCAACTCGTCTGCCGTTCGGAATCCGAAACTGATCGATGATATGGCCCTTCATTTCGGAAGTCAGTTTGTTGTAGTAGCCATTGATGCAAAGAATTACGACGGTCAATGGGCAGTTACCGTCAATGGAGGCCGTATTCCAACTGACAAGGAGTTATTTAGCTGGGCAAAAGAAGCCGAAGAAAGGGGAGCCGGAGAGATCCTTTTCACATCCATGGACCACGACGGGACAAAAAACGGATTCGCCAATGCCGAGCTGGCCAGAATGGCCGGCATGCTGAAAATCCCGATCATCGCTTCAGGCGGTGCCGGTAATATGGAACACTTTGTGGATGTCTTTACAAAAGGAAAAGCGGATGCCGGGCTTGCTGCCAGTATTTTTCATTATAAGGAAATTGCTATTCCCGATCTGAAGGCATACCTTCGCAGCAAAAATATTGCAGTACGGTGAAAGGAAGCTCGCAGAAGGCTTATAATTCTTAACAATACAAACAAAATGAATATCAATCAACTAGATTTCGGCAAACTCGGCGGACTGGTTCCGGCTATCATCCAGGACAATGTGACCAATAAAGTTTTGATGTTGGGCTTCATGAACGAAGAAGCATTGCTAAAAACAGAGGAAACCGGGAAAGTAACTTTCTACAGCCGAAGCAAAAAAAGATTGTGGACCAAAGGCGAAGAAAGCGGAAATTTTCTGAACCTGGTATCGATCGCACAGGATTGTGACAATGACACACTGCTGATCAAGGTTAATCCCGTCGGTCCGGTGTGCCACACCGGTAGTGATACCTGCTGGAACGAAATCAATAAGCAGGACGAATTGAATTTTCTGAAATATCTGCAGGACTTCATCGACAAACGGAAAAAAGAAATGCCTGATGGCTCTTATACTACATCCCTCTTTCAAAGCGGTACCCGCAAAATTACACAAAAGGTAGGGGAAGAAGCTGTTGAAACCATTATCGGCGCGATGGCCAATGACGATGAGAATTTTATCTATGAAGGAGCCGACCTGCTTTATCATCTCATTGTACTTCTTACCCATAAAGGATATCGGTTGGAGGATCTGGCAAGGGAGTTAAAAAAGAGACATAAATAACAGGCTTTTATATCATCAGAGATTTCCGAATTGCTTTCATATTCAAAAGATTTGTAAAACCTCTGTTTCCTTCCCTGTTAATCTTCTGAACCGGATTTAAATCTGGTTGTTAAGTTACCGTCAAGAATATGGAAGAACAGGCGCGCGCTAAAAAATTAAAATTATCTTTGCGCGTCCAATTTGGGAGGTATATATGCAAAAGATTAGAAATATAGCAATTATTGCGCACGTTGACCATGGCAAGACAACTCTGGTCGATAAGATGATTTATTACTGTCATATTCTGAAAGACCACGAAAAAAAGCAGGAACTGATTCTCGATAGCAATGATCTGGAACGGGAAAGAGGAATTACAATTCTCGCCAAAAATGTTTCGGTAATCTATAAGGATGTCAAGATCAATATCATCGACACCCCGGGACATGCCGATTTTGGAGGAGAAGTAGAACGTGTTTTAAATATGGCCGACGGCGTTTTGCTGCTGGCTGACGCGTTTGAAGGCACTATGCCTCAAACGCGGTTTGTTCTGTCAAAAGCATTGGCATTGGGATTAAAACCGATTGTTGTCATTAACAAGGTAGATAAACCCAATTGCCGCCCTGAAGAAGTTCATGAACAGGTGTTTGACCTCATGTTTAGTTTGGATGCCACGGAAGACCAGCTAAGTTTTCCTACCATCTATGGCTCAGCCAAGGAAGGCTGGATGACCAAAGATCTCAATGTTAAGTCCGATTCCATATCTCCGTTGCTTGACGCTATCCTGGAATATATTCCGGCACGTCTCGACAACCCGGGAACTCCTCAAATGCTGATCACCTCACTCGACTATTCATCGTATGTCGGGAGGATCGCTATTGGCCGTATTCACCGCGGTGAATTAAAAGAGGGTCAGCTGGTTGCATTGGTAAAAAGAGACGGGTCAGTTAAAAAAAACAGAATCAAAGAATTACATACCTTCACCGGTCTGGGCCGGCAGAAGGTTGAAAGCATGATGAATGGCGACATTTGCGCCCTCGTTGGAATAGAAGGATTCGATATTGGCGATTCCATTTGTGATCCGGAGAATCCGGAACCACTTGACCCCATCGCAGTTGATGAACCCACTATGAGCATGGTGTTTACCATCAACGATTCTCCTTTTTACGGAAAAGAGGGAAAATTTGTGACTTCACGTCATCTCAAGGAACGTTTGGAAAGAGAACTTGAAAAGAACCTTGCCCTGCGTGTTATTCCGGGAAATACCGCCGATTCGTTCACTGTTTATGGAAGGGGCGTCCTGCATTTGTCGATCCTGATTGAAACTATGCGGCGTGAAGGTTATGAGTTACAGGTAGGCCAGCCAAAGGTGCTTTTTAAAGAAATCGGTGGAATTAAATGTGAGCCCATAGAAGAAATGCATGTTGACGTCCCTGACGAATACTCCGGAAAAGTAGTTGAAATGGTTACGGTCAGAAAAGGAGAAATGCAGAATATGGAGCGGAAGGGCGACCGGATCCATCTCGAATTCCTAATTCCTTCGCGTGGAATTATCGGATTACGGACCAATATGCTGACTGCAACTGCAGGTGAAGCGGTGATGACGCACCGTTTCATCGAATACCAGCCACTGAAAGGAGAAATCGAAGGCCGCAAAAACGGTTCTCTGGTTGCGAAGGAACCCGGCACTGCTTTTGCCTACGCGTTAAATAAATTACAGGACAGAGGACGGTTTTTTGTATCGCCGGGAGATGAGATTTACGAAGGAATGGTTGTCGGTGAAAGTACCCGGGCCGACGATTTGACCATTAACGTCACTCAATCAAAGAAATTGACCAATATGCGCGCGTCAGGCTCAGACGATAAAGTACGATTGGCACCTGCATTGATATTCAGTCTGGAAGAAGCGCTTGAATACATCAACAACGATGAATATCTGGAAGTTACACCAAAGTCTTTCCGCATGCGTAAAATATTACTTCGTGAAATAGAACGTAAAAGGGGAAGCAGGATCAGTTGAGCTATCACGCAGAATAAGCGATAAAAAAGCCGTAAAAAAAGCAAAAACGTTCATCACCTTTGTTATACTATTGATTTAGGTTGTTAAACATTTTTTTCGAAAATGATTTATCGTAACTTTTCTTACAAAATCAGCAGTTTAATAACCAAAAGTCAGCTTGTATGGAAACAAAGAAAAATTGCTCTCTCGCGAACGCGACAATCCTTGCCAGTCAAAAGATCGCTCAGTCTTTCAGCGAGAATATTTTCGAGCTCGCCCACATTCGTACTGACTGGACCCCGGAATACGCCCGGCAACTCAGAGAGAGGATAAAATCAGCCAAGGCAACTTATCTGCCTAATGAAATCTATTGCCGGAATGTAGCAAAGCAGCACTACATTCATGAACTGATGACTTCTTCATTGATCAATATCAGTGTACTGCGTGAGCTGATCAAAGTAGAATTCAGAGATGATCCAAGATTTCAAAAACAGGTTTTCGAGGAACTTGGATACAATGATCTTTATAGCGAGGCGAAAAACGGAGACTACCGGAGCTTGTTCTTTCTGACCAAATTATTTCACGAAAACATGACCCCCGATATCAGGGAAAAACTGATCAGCAGAACAATACCGATCTCCCTGATCGATCGGGTCACAGCCTATCATCATGAGATGAAAGATTATGTGGCTTGTTTTGACCTGATCAATGGGTCAATGAAGTTAAGCGAGGAAGGGAAAAAAGTGATCGGCGATATCTTCTCCGAAATAAAAGATATTTGCCGTGTGGTTTCTACCTATTATATGCTTAACTCTGTAAAAAGAGATCAATTCAGCTTCTTCAGGGTCATGCATAATCTGAATCATTCCATTCCTGAAACGATATATGATAAAATCTGACAAAACCTGGCCTGTCACCAAATGCTGACAGGCTTTTTCTATTCTTCAGTTTCAAAAGGGACTTTTCCTTCCGTTTCAGGTTGTTCTTCGGGATCATCGGCTTCGTCCTCTTCTTCCGTCGCATCAGACTTAACCGGAGCAACATTCAGAGGTTTAAGGTGATCAGGCAACGGTTTCACTGTTTCATCCTGGAAATAAGGGAATACATCGGCGATATTACTCAGGCTCATCGCCGTTGTTTGATAAGGGACCAGGATGTACGACAATCCTTCTTCCAGTCTTTGGAAAGCTTCTTTGAAATCGTCCGCGGCTACCAGGAAATAATTATTGATCTTTTTTTCTTTACCGGCCTTTTCATCAATAGTGACAATGGCGATCCGGGCCTTGTACCAGAATTCTCCGCTTTCGGCCGGAAATATTTCAATAATGTTGGATTTCTTGATATTATCAACCTGAAACTCACCCCGTATAATTTGTTGCATTTGTTGAATGATCCTCGTCTCTGCATCGGTAAATGAGACAGCATCGACCAGATAAGACTCGCTCACTTTCCTTTCACGGCCATCCTGATCTACCTTCACATATTTTACTTTCACCTCAAACCAAGTCTGCATAATTCAATTTTTACATTTGAAAATGCAAAGATATTCTCTTATCCGGGCTATCACAGTTTTTTAATAAATAGTTTTCCACATTCCTGGACCAAACAAATGC
>JBDKTZ010000394.1:0-5666 GCA_039679975.1 Prolixibacteraceae bacterium | reverse complement strand
AGATACGGGTCTATAAAATCGACACAGAAAAGGAACGCGAACTGGCGAGTGTATTTGGTGTCCAGAGCATTCCTTCGTTTTTATACATTCCGGCAGAAGGTAAGCCGGTGATGATGGCAGGTATTGGGCGATCTAAAGAACAAACAAAAAGTATGTTTATAGAAAATATCAAAACCTATTTATTGAAAGATTGAGCCCGGCTCAGCGTGAAAAGCGCCGGGAACAAGTACAAATTGTTCCCGGCGCTTTTCTGTTCAGAAGCTGAGTTTACTCCGGATCATGCTGTCGGTTTTTCAACAGGATGTGTTTTGCATATCCGTTTATTCACTCAATCACAATATTAATGTTCGACTTCCTGTATTTTTCCAGGTATTCGTTATCCACTTCCTTATCTGTTACGAGGTAATCGATCAGAGAGAACGGCGCAAACTTTACAAATGAATTTTTTTCAATTTTGGATGAATCGCACAATAAAAAAACCTGATCAGAATTTTCTGCCATTTTAAGGGTTATCGCAGCTTCTTTTTCATCAAATGAGCTTAATCCATTCTGAAGCGAAACACCGTCTACTCCTATAAAAGCCTTATTGGCATGATATTGCCTGATATTGTTCCCGGCCACCGGGCCATAAATGGCTTTACGCTCACTGGTTACTTCTCCGCCAATCAGGATTACTTTGATATTTGAAAAATTTATCAATTCAGAAACAATTGGCAATGAATTAGTTATTACAATAAGCGAGTCTATTTTGGTGATATATTTTGTGAGATACGAAAGTGTCGTTCCGCAATCAATGAAAATGATATCATTATTTTCAATAAATCGGGAGGCCGTCTTACAGATTTCTTCCTTATTCTGCCGGTTTTGATTGATCTTCAGATCAAAGGTAAAAAGCTGATCACCTGCTTTTGAGGCTACTGCTCCGCCATGTGTACGGATAAGTAATCCTTTCGCTTCCAGTTCAATCAAATCTCTTCGAATTGTGATCTCTGACACTCCGCATTCTTTCATTACTTCCTGGGTAGACAATATTCCCTGCTCATTGAGTGTTTTTAGTATGATCTTCTTTCGCAATTCAGGACTCATTCTATTTCTGTTTGTTATTTTGAATGATCAAATAAAACAATAATTATCACATTAGATCATTCAAAATAACCTATTTTTTCGATTATGATTATTAAATTAACATTAATTTAATAATCGGCGTTTACATCCAATTGATAAACAAATATATACTAAAAATATAATGATTGAACCAATTATTAAAAAATCATCACAATTCTACAACACCCTTCTGCTTCTTTCCATGCGATCCTTACATTTCGCCTCGTCGAAACTCTCTGGGTTGTATACGTTCTGCATTTTTTAAACATATTCTCATGATTTCACCGAGGCTTCCATATTCCTTTGTTCCCAAAGCGCCCAAAGCTGCGGCACCAAGGCATGCCGACTCGGAACATTCAGGAATGAGGAAATCCATACCTGTAAGGTTTGCTTTAATTTGTACCCAAAGTCGGCTTTTGGCACCTCCTCCTGTAGCCACAATCCCTGTTGGTTGCATGTTTTCTTTAAGAACATTCAGAATGTTATTCAGGCTTAATGCGGTAGATTCAAGAATGGCTCTTACAAAATGCCCATGATGATGATACTTTTTGATGTTACTGAACCCGTTCAGATTGTCGAAGTTACTCACAACCGGTGCCGCAATCAGATCATCACTTCCCGCTTCCACGCTCCCAGCCATCTCCATCAGTTCAATAATGCTGTACCCGGGCGCAAATTTTTTTTGGTACCACTCCAGTGAAGCAGCCCCATTGTCATCAAAAATCATCTGAAAGAAGTGATCACCGTCTAAGCCCGGAGCGCTGCAAACTCCGGCCCGAGGCCTGTAATTATTTATATAACGGACACAGGCAAGAACAGTACCTGTTGATTCGCTAAAATAATTGTTGACTGGCAATCCCGCTCCAATGGCTGCCACCTGATGATCCAAACCTCCTGTACTGAATGATACATTGCCGCTCAAACCAAGCAGTTGAGCACCTTCGTCGGTTAATCTGCCAACCATCGTTCCCATTGTCACGGGCAACGATAGCTGTGCGGGATTCAAACTTAAGGTGTTAAGCATTTCGCTGTACCATTGACGTTTTGAAATGTTGAATAACCCGGTCATTGCAGCCGTGCTGTAATCACTCAGTTTTTGTCCCGTTAATGAGAAGACCAGATAATCAGAAATTGACATGACACTTTTTACCTGAGCCCAAATCTGTGGCTGCATTTTTTGAAACCAGTTAATCTTAGCGATGACGAATTGCGAACCGGGTTTAATTCCCAATCCTGTTATTTCCGGATAATCTGACCTTTCAATCACGTCCAGAGCCATATCAATTCCTTCGGCCCTTCGATCAGGCCAAAGGATCAATGGCGTTAACGGACGATCATAACGATCAAGAAAAATGAAGCTGTTGGCCTGAGAAGAATATGAAAGTGTCCTTATCTCTCCGGGATTAATTTTTGCATTTCTGATAGCTTCAGCTATACACCCGCGCAGACTTTCCCAAAAAACGGACACCGGCAATTCGCAAACTTTCCCCGTCATATTCTTCTTAAGAGATAGTCTTCCCAGCCCCACCAGTTTGCCCATTTCATTGAACAAACCCGCTTTAAAATAGCTGGTCCCCAGATCAATCCCCAAAAAATACTTCATATTAATCACAGTTAAGTAAGCGAAGAGTTTCAGTGACGAGTGTATTCCCTCCCGAACTGTCAAAAATTGAATTTGATGCCTCGTAGAAACCTTTCTCTTCAGCGTCTTTAGAAGCAATGTATCCTTGCAGATCTCCATTCGCAAGGCTAATTACAAATGTATTTTCAGCTTTCTTTTTTAGTTCAAGCGCATATTCCACGAATATTTCCCCGGGCCATGCAACGAAATTACACGAAGCGATTCTGATAATCTGAATTTCAGCAGGTAAACAAAGCCGGTAATATTTCTCCAGCTCGTTGGATTCAGCCATGACTGAAAGGTGCAATAATTCTTCAGCCCCAAACCAATCCACCTCTGCAGTCCGTATTTCCTGTGGATTGTCTGAAAACCCTTTCAGTTTTTCAAATTGCAAAAGCGCATTTTCTCTGTGAAGACGGGCCTGCTCAACCGGAGGAAACTGACGTTTAGGCAGATCAACTTCGGAATGGAGACACCCAACGGAAACTTCAGACAGGTAATCAATTCCTTCAGTAATCTTTTCACCAACTGCGTTTGCAATGATTCCTCCTAAACGACGGGCTTCTTCAAACGTATTACTTTTTGTGACATGTCTTGGACTTTGATTACCGGCGGTTCCTGTAAAATAAACCACAGGACACCCACATTTTAGATATTTTTTTTGAATAATTTCTCTGGCAAACGACGGAAAATCACCACTGTACAGAGTAGAATCTTCGTGGAGGACTGTCGGATGCATGCTGCAAACCAACATGCAGGCAATGAATGACTTTCTTTCCAATTGCCGTATAACCATAACCGGAATATCCATATCCGCAGGTCCCAAGGGATCATGACGGTTGGTACCGATACCGGTCCCATCGGCTTTAAAAAACCCTGCTTCAGCCAAAACAGCACGATCAAAGGCATCGCAGGCAGCCTGAATAGTCTGTTTCTCCATGTATTCAAGGTATTCCTTATTAACTTTGGGAACAACCGGATCATTTATACTTACGACGCAATCAACAGTAACAGGTCCGGAATGGGTATGGGTAGCGCCAATCATAATATTCGCAGCAGGAACACCGGTTTTTTCAAATATACCCTTTCTGATTCTTTCAACCGAAGCTTTGCTGATATAGATTAAATCGTTGGATATAAAAATCACCTGTGTACCGCCGTCTGTCAGGTACAAGGCAGAACTCAGCAAGCAATCATGCACAACGGTACTCATTCTCTCCACAAAAGGATATCCATAAAGAAACTGGGACTCCCCTGGAGTAATATCTAAAGTTGCGGCTCCTGCCAAAAGCTTTTTCTCAATCTTTTCCATCAATCAATAATTTAGACGCAAATTATAAAATGGTTAAACTGCTACATGACTACAAGTTGTAAATAGATTTTCCTGTTCCATGAGTTGCTGGTCTCGTGGGTCGTGAATCACTACTCGCAGCTCCTTCCGTCTTTATCTTGATATTTTGTCTATTCTAATATCCCTTATCCCAGTCTGGTTCAATATTCTGAGCGATCGTCTCAGAAATAAAAACGTCGGTCCGTAAAGTTTGTAATATCGATTCCGGGACAAGCGGGCTTACCGGGCCATGCAAAACAAGGCGGGAGATACACCTTTGCCAGGAGGTACTTGTACCATGTACCGAAATGGCATGAACATCAAATCGGTGTTTTGACTCAATCACCTGAACGGGTCCGATCGTAGCTGCTTTCGGAGGAACTGCCGCCAGATTTCCGCTTTTACCAAAGCTTCCGTGCAACGAATTTTGAGCAATAGTGAATGGACTCAGCGTACAAATACGTGGTCCCATTTTCTTCCACTCCTCAAACGTACCCTGAAACTCAGGAGCATCGGGTTCTATAAATGCCAGGTGACCGGTCCATCCCGGACCACTGTAACAAATATCGGCACCTCCGAGGTCGGTGATCATTTTTCCGTAATCGTGCAGGTTTTTATTGGTGAAGCCAATAAATTGTTCTTTGGCCGGTCTTAATTTCTCATCGATGTTGTAATAGAAATACTTCAACATAGCATGTGTAAAACCGAATTCCCATTCAGAAGGGGCAATGTTGCCATTCTCGTCAGCATATTCATCCATGGCAAACGCGTACACATTTCTGCAATCAATCCGGCAGGCATTGATCAGCCGGGCAACATGCCTGTACACCGGGCATGGATTCGGAAGTATCATAACCAGTTTCTCTCCGGTATCTGCAGCATGCTTTATCCGGCTAAACATATCGGTAATCCAAAGGAACTCGACATCAGCATCAGGAACAACTCTTATTTTAAAACCAGGGTTGGAATGTTTTTCAATATCTTCCCTTTTTATATTTACGACTTCTTCAATGGCCTTTTTGTCCTTAAAAGGAACCCACTGCGAAGGTTTGTACTCAAATGAGCCTTCAAAATTCTTCATCATATTGATTTTAGGATATTTCGACATAAAATTTAACGTTCATTTCAAAAACAGAGGCTCACGCAAAGGCTTTATAAAAAACACATACTCATTGGTATTTCTGTTTTTGCAAGGTTCATACAGGATACTATAGAGCACCATCAATTCCTTCGGAATATCTTTTCTGTAATTGTTGATGATACAATTGCTGCTATAGCCGTCGGGGCCATTAGGCTCGCTGCTCACAATAACTCCCTTTCCCCAGTTTTCACCATCATCAGACTGGTATAATACGAATTGATGGGCATATTGATCTCTGCTTCCTGCTCTTCCATGCAAATAGTATCGTCCGGCCAGACAAGCAATTTCAGGATCCCTGATTTTTTTATCCACATAAGCCTTCTTCTGTTGCTCCCAGGTAAATCCCTTGTCCCTGCTGATACAGTAATAGAAATTATTTTCATCGGCAGTGACGTATGCCCCTGCCAGCAATCTGCCATCATCCATGAGGCACATTGCTCCATACCATGCTGCATTTTCCAGCGAAAGCG
>JBDKTZ010000318.1:0-16119 GCA_039679975.1 Prolixibacteraceae bacterium | reverse complement strand
TTCCTCGTTCTTTTACTTATCCACATTATTCTGCACTGGAAAATGATTGTCTGCGTCTTCGGGCGAATGGTCCCCAATAAGCCGTTACGCGTCGTCCTGGCAACCGCCATTATCGGGGTCGCGGTTTTACTGATCGCTTTCCCGCTATTCGTGAAACCGGAGATCGTGACCAGGGAATCGTTACACCTGAACAGGAAATTCAAACGGGAAGCCCGGAGAGCTGTGACCCCGGAAGAAGTCCAAAATGAAAGAACACACGATTCGGTCGTTCCTCCTTCTGCCGGCTTGAATAAACAAGAACAGACCTTGTCTGAAACTGCTTTTGCCGATCATGAGATCAACGGAAGCCAAACCCTGCAGTTTATTGCCGACAAGTACGGCATTCCGGCTGAGAAGCTTGCTGCCGATCTGAACATCCCCCTGGAAAGAACCGGGGAAAAACTGGGGCGATTGCGCAAACAATACTCCTTTACCATGGATGATGTCCGCGACAGCGTATTGAAAAACAAGAAATAATGGAATTGCTAAAGGAACTGGAAAAGGACATCCGGTATCTTGAAGGACTAAACTCCTGCATCAATTGCGGAGTTTGCACGGCCATTTGTCCCGCTGCCCAATTCTGTGACTATGATCCAAGAATGATCACCGACACCGTTCAAAAAGGGAATGAAACGGAAATAGAAAAGCTTCTCAAAACAGATACCATCTGGTATTGCGGGGAATGCCTTTCCTGCAAAACACGCTGTCCGCGAGGTAATACGCCCGGATATATTGTCCAGGCGCTCCGGGCGCTGTCCATCAAAACGGGGTTCTTCATGGAAAGTAAACAGGGACAAAAGCAACTGGCCATTAAACGCACGGTAGGCGATCATATCCTGAAACACGGCTATTGTGTTTACATCGACGAAGTCGATACGGAAATGTACCCGGAACAGGGACCGGTGTGGGACTGGTTAAAGAAGAACAGGGTACAGATACTTGACCGTCTCGGCACAAGCTACGGGAAAGAACAAAGCGGCACATTAAGAAAAACATCGAAAAAATCGCTTACTGATCTCAAACGGATCTTTGATGAAACCGGAGCTACTGAACAATTTGAGAAGATAGAAGCATTGTCAGCTCAAAAAGCCCGTGAACTGAATATTGCTTTTAGCGAAGGGAAAGACCCTTATTTTGATTCTCTGTATAACGGGGACGAACGATTGTAAAAACGATGAAAGAAACTAAAAACCGGATTTGGGAAGCCTATCAAAAAGAAATCTCCGACGATAATTACTATTTTGCTCGGAGCTGTATCCGTCAGAATTTTTTTCCGGCGGCAGAAGACTTGTTCCTGAAGATCATCCGGGAGGTAGCAGGAAAAAACATCTATGACGATGCGTGGCAAACCACCTGTACCGGGATTGCCTATCATTCGGGGATTATTCCTTTTGGAACAACGATGACGGTGGTAGCCCGTCAGTTTGCCCTGATGACTGAGGCAGGTTATGAGAATTTTGCCTGTTCCTGTGTCACGTCATTCGGCATCTATATTGAAGTCCTTGAAACCTGGAAAAACTTTCCGCAAAAGGAAAAGGAAATCCGTGATGCGCTAAAACGGGCAACCGGCATGACCTTTGAAATACCTAAAAACCTGGTCCATACAAGCGACCTGATTTACAAATTCAGGAAAGAAATTGCAGGAAAGATCAAGCTGAGACTTGTCAATCGCCAAACCGGAGAGCCGTTAAAAGTAGTCGATCACATCGGCTGTCATTATGCAAAAATATTTCCCTCTAAAGGAATAGGCGGCGCCGAATTTCCTTATGTGCTGGCCGGACTTATTGATGAATGGGGCGGCGCTCAGGTTGATTATCCGGAGCGGCGCCATTGTTGCGGCTTCGGGTTCAGGCAGTATCTGTTAAAGTCAAACAGGGGGTATTCATTAAGTAATTGCAAAAAGAAGTTCGATTCGATGGAACCTTACCAACCCGACCTGATCATTGCCAACTGTCCCGGGTGCACGTTCTTCCTCGATCGCTGGCAATACGTGATTGCGGAGATGGGAGGTACAACATACGGACAAAACGGATATGGAATACCGGTTCTGACTTATGAGGAACTGGCTGGCCTGTTGCTGGGATATGACCCCTGGGATATCGGGCTGCAGCTTCACCAGACGGCAGTTGAACCAATTCTGGATAAACTCGGTGTACAATACATTCCGGATGACAAATACAAAGGAGTAAATCACGAAGATATCGGACAACCGGAAGAACCCCTTATTCTTAAAAGTGTTTAAAGGTCAGCCATTTAATTTATCAATACTGCTTTGACGAATTGCGTCGTATGGTTGTTACCTTGCAGGCGGCAGATGAATCCTATATACAGCATTTGATAGGAAAATCAATTTAGAAGGAAAGAATGAAAAAACATCTTATCCGGTTACATCCACTTGGAAAAGAATTGGAAGTAAATGACCAAACTCCCCTGATTGATGTGCTTCATGAATTTGGCATCGAGTTCCCATGCGGAGGCAAGGGTACCTGTGGGAAATGTAAAGTCAGGCTCCTGGATGGCGAGATCAGGATGACTGAATTTCATCAGCAAAAAGTTGAGCAGTTGGGTCTTTCAACTGAGTGGAGACTGGCATGTTTAAGCCTGTGTACAGGCAATATTACGCTTGAAGTTGAACAATTCAACCACCTGATCCTGGCCGATGAAAGCGAATTTGAATTTCAGCCGCGGCAGGGTTTCGGAATCGCGATAGACCTCGGTACAACGACCGTGGTCGCTCAATTGATTGATTTAGCATCAGCAAAGGTACTGGCTGTTGAAACCATGTTAAATCCGCAGGTAAAATTTGGTGCGGACCTGATTTCAAGGATTCAGGCATGCCTGGACGGAAATTCAGAAGAAATGACCCGGATCATCCGGTCAGCAACAGGAACAATGATTGAATTATTGCTAAAAAAACAGGCTGTTGCTATTCAAAAAATCGTACTGGTTGGAAATACGGCCATGCAACTGATCTTCAGCAACTGCGATGTAACCCCGCTTTCCGCCTATCCTTTCCATATCGATCATTTGGGAGCAAAAACCTTCGCGCCTGATGAACTGGGATGGAACTTCAGCGTGGTTGAAAAAATCCGGTTTTTCCCATCCATCGGAAGTTTCGTGGGAAGCGATATTTTGGCGGGGATCATGGCTACCGGAATTTACCAGAAGGACAATTATACCGCTTTAATTGATCTGGGAACCAATGGTGAAATCGTGATCGGCAACAAAAATCAGATCGTCTGTGCTTCCACGGCAGCAGGCCCGGCATTTGAAGGAGCCAACATTTCTGCAGGAATGCGTGCGGTAACAGGGGCAATTTCATCATTAAACATGGTTAACGGGAAAATTCAAGCCAACGTGATCGGGAATACCCTTCCAAAGGGAATCTGTGGCAGCGCGCTGATCGATGCCGTGGCCATTCTCAGGAACATGGATCTGATCGGGATGTTTGGCGAAATCAACTCGGGAGAAACCCAAATTCATATTGCGGAAAAAGTGGACCTGACGCAAAAGGACATTAATGAATTTCAATTGGCCAAAGCTGCCCTGGCTGCAGGACTAACCATCTTAGCCAACGAGCTTTCCATACCAATCACGGACATTGACAAAGTCTATATTGCCGGTGGATTCGGGAACTACATTAATTTAGAAAACGTTGTTTCTACCGGAATGATTGAACTCCGTAAAGAAAAAATTTTCAAGATGGGAAATACCGCCCTGATCGGAGCAAAAATGTTTCTCTTTTCAGGTCTGGAAATCACAGACGAAATTCTAAAAAAAACCAGGCATGTCAATCTGGAAAGCGATCCGGGATTCCAGGGTATCTATGTGGATAAGATGCTGCTCTAGTCGGGGCATAATTACGATTCCGCTTTAGGAATCGTGGCAGCAGTAGTATTTCCGTAGCGTTCAATATTAATCATGATCTTGTGATATCGATTGACACATCTGCCATTTTTGACACAGCCGTTTTAAAAACTCAGGCATCAACCATCCTGCTAAGCTCCTCATTCGCAAGAATATACTCTGGGAGGCAGGCCTCAATTCCACTTATTTTAGCAAATTTTCTTTCCATAAAGAATCTAAAAATCCAACATACTTAATAGATCGCATCCACCGGACACACGCTTTCACAAGCATGACAATTCGCACATTTATCCAAATCAATTACAGCTTTGCCATCTGCAAGAGATATGGCATCCATGGGACATACGTCAATACAACTCCCGCAGCCAGTGCAACGATCCATGTTTATTTTAGGAAAATCCATCGCTTTTGTTTTTTGATTTTTTACACTATTATTGTTTTCAGAACGATCGCTGTTATTATTGTCTTTCTCCTGTGATTCGCCATTACGCGTAAGCGGAACCTGACAAAACGGGCACTTCACGGAGCGACATGGACTACCCGGAACATGCGGAATCGTATAGCCACATTTAGGACATACACAAACCTGACCACCCGCAAACCACCGTCTCATGTTACCATAGCCTCTTCCCTGCCCTCTTCCTTGTCTCATGATTCCTCCATTTCCTTTATTTCAAACAGATTTTCACTTTTATCCCAGATAAAATAAGTGAGGTGCCCGGGACTTTTCTTTGCCCACGTTCTGTACCCCGATTGGACAGCATGATTAAAAATCAGCCCTGTGTTCCAATATACCAGGCAGATATGTGAGAAACGCTTCCTTTCTTTAACCGGGTCAATAAAAATCTCCAGTTGAACATCCTGATGCTTCATGACATACACTTCGGTTTGACTTTTCGTATTGAACAGGTGCCTTAATACTTCGATCGTGTCTAGTGAAAACTTGTAACGCAAACTGAAGGGCAAGACATCTTCATAAAAGTTCCGGATTTCTTCCGGATCAGTTACTGTTAAAGCAATATGATGCAACATTTTTTTTGCTTAAAATTAAACGAACTTGTGATCATTTTAAAATTTTCATGCAAGAAAAAACAGACAATCGTAAAAAATTAACATATACGGATACAAGTGTTTGGTCTATAAATAAAAAAGCGGAAACGTATGTACCACGAGAGGAATGATATGCACACCTGTAAAATTTAGTTTGTTAAACATGAGGGGAATAATGGTGCGGATCTACAAGTTCACGGTATTTAAAAACAATCTTTTTAAAATCTTCCCAGGTTTCGCGTTTTAACTGAGGATTTCTCAACAAAGCTGCCGGGTGATAAACCGGCATGGTCAGTCTGTTTTGACAGCTCATCCAGGTTCCCCGTTCACGGGTGATGCGGTGACCTGGTCCGGCCATATAATTCAAGGCTGTTGCACCAAGCAAAATCAGAATCTTCGGATCTGCCAATTCAATTTGCTTCAAAAGCCAAGGCATACAGACAGCCGCCTCCTGTGGTGTTGGTGTCCGGTTCCCTGGAGGCCTGCAGCGGACAATATTACTGATAAAGACATGTTCTTCCCTGTTAAATCCGCACGCCGACAATATTTTGTCAAGCAATATGCCCGATTTTCCGATAAAAGGTCTTCCAACCAGATCTTCTTCCACTCCGGGAGCTTCGCCAATAATGAAGAGTTCAGCATGGTGGTTCCCTTCTCCAAAAATAACATGATTGCGGGTTTTTGCCAACTCGCATTTCGTGCATTTCAACATGCTTTCTTTCAATAAAATCATTGCCTCGTTCATGTTAATAAAAGATTAAGATTCATTAAACAAATCAATACTCGATTCCTTTTCTGGCTTGTATACCTTTTGTGTAATAATGTTTTACTTCCTTCATTTCCGTTACGAGATCGGCGAGTTCAATCAGTTCTTTCGGTGCATACCGGCCGGTAATCACCACTTCTGTTTCTTCCGGCTTCTTTAATAAAACACCGATCAGCTCGCTGACTGGAAACAACTCGTAATAAATGGCAATGGCTGCCTCATCCAGCACAACCAGATCGTATTTCCCGGACGCAACGATTTCAGCCACGGCATCAAGACCGTTACGGGCAGCCTCAATATCTTCGGATGTGGGTGCCTTTACGATAAAGCAGCCTCGCCCATACTGCTTAATCGTAATATCCGGAAGATACTTCCGGATGGCTTCTATCTCGGAATAGGTCTTCCCTTTTACAAAATAACTTCGTCTTTAATGAGGGAGTACAGAACGTCATATTACTGAACCTGTTCTCCACTCATTCGGGTTCCTTATTCAACTGAATAATATCGTCTGAATCACATTTTCGGCATTGTTTTGCCGGCTTCATGGTGACCATGGTCTCATTACAACTATGGCATTTATACCAGAAGTCGTCTGTCACATAAGTTCCGCCCCTGATCAGGATCGCCTTCCCTTCAACAAAAGCCTTGGCTATTTTTCTTCTCGCCTTATCATGAAGACGGGTAAAGGTAGGCCTTGAAATAGTCATTTTTTCGGCGGCTTCTTCCTGGCTGAGATCCTCATAATCAGCCAGCCTGATCGCTTCAAACTCTTCAAATAACAAAACAACGGGCTCAAGCTCCCGCCGGGGTATCCCGAATGGCTTATAGCCATCCATTGGGGGCGGCATCATAATCCTTCTGTGTCTGATCCTGTTTGGCATAATTTTCTTAATTTACACACCTATGAACAATAGTTAAAAAACATTTAACAGGGTGCCGGCAATCACGACCGATAAAAGCATAACCAAAGTCGATTTTAGCATATCGATAAAACCCAGTTCCTTCAATAAAACTGAAAAAGTAGCAATACAGGGGAAGTACATCGACAAGACCACGGAGGCGACAACCAACTGCCTGAAAGACAAACCTAAAGGCACAAGCATCCCCACAGCCAAATCTTTCCTTAAAAACCCCATGATCAATGCTCCCGCGGCTTCTCCCGGCAATCCAAATCCCAAAAGCATGGGATGATCGCCAATCCATACAGTCCTGCGCATTGCATCAGATCATCGACCATCACGGCTACACGCGGGAGATAACCGGAGTCCTCCAGAATCAGCAAAACAGTGAAAAATGCCGGCACATAAGGCAGTACGGCTCCTATGGGAACATACAAGCCGGTAGTCAGTAATCCAAACGATTGTCCGTAACCAATCTGCCCGTAAAACAGCTTCCGGATAAAGCCATAGCCTCCGTTTACGAAACTACGTTCAGGGACAATAAAAGCAAGTTGCTTCTAAATTCATTTCGTAAAATAGCTTGGATTAACGTTGCTTACTTCACTTTTTTAGTTCCCCGGATTTTCCAATTCCCGTAGTCTTTTTTCGAGATCAGCCTGCGTACGGCTGAGCGCTTCAGCCTGAGATTTAAGCATTTTCACTTCATCTTCTTTGTTTACAGACTGTTGCCATGGAAAAAATTGGCTTAATCCTGAAAAAAACCGGCCAAAGTTGCGCCTTCTTCCAAATCCGGCACCTCTCCCCATACCCATGCCTCTTCCAAAGCCTCTCCCCATAGCCATTCCAAATCCTTTTGCATAACCCGGGGTATCATATCCCGAACAAAATCCCAGAGATCTTCCGGTTCCGGGACCTTGTCCCATTGGTCCGTACGGTTTCCTGACGGCATAATTGTTATTTTTAAAAATTAAAATATACACAAATATACAAAATAAAGTGATCTTGGGTTCACTTTATATGCTTTTTTTAGAAATTTAATGCAAAAAAGACAAAGCCCACGATCAATCCGACAAGCATGTTGATCAATTTTACCTTCAAAAAGTCCTTTCTCGATGATTCGGCCAAAAGAGGAAGCATCCCGTGACCATCCTGCACGTTAAAAAGTTAAGACGTCCCCTGTTTTTAACAAGCGCAGGCTAAAACTGCCTGCAAATTCCATGAGCGCAGGGAAAGCAGTGCAATGAGAAGGAAAAACATGTTTCACCTTATTTTCCTCCAGGTAGCGAATGGTCTCTTTTGTTTGCCGGTCCTGCTTTTTTAAATGAAATCCGCCCATGATCCCGTACAGCCTGTTTTCGCCGGTTACTTTCCTGGCGCGCTCCAGGGTATTGACAACCCCGGCATGTCCGCAACCGGTGATCACAAAAAGTCCCTCATCCATCAAAAGCGTCACAGCGCTATCATCCATGACGAAGTCGGGCGTGCCATCCTCAAACGAAAAAGATGTCTTTTGCGACTCAAAATCAGTTAGCCTGGGAATTTCTCCCAGGAAAACAATTTTGTCACTAATCGGGTAAGGGTCCCTGCTTGTGATCAGCTCAAACCTTTCTGCTGTCTCGTCGCAGCTGTTTTTCAAACCAATATACGAATGATCAGCTGCTCTGTACCGCCTTTCGAAGCAATCCGGATGACACAACAATTTGCCCCCGGGAAGATATTCCAGCCCGTTACCGTGATCAAAATGCCCGTGACTGAGGACAATCATATCGATGTTGACCACATCAATACCCATGATGGAAGCATTGAGCAAAAACAAATTACTCTGTCCTGTATCAAACAGCAACCGAATGCCGTCATGCTCAATCAAATAAGACAAACCATGCTCCGCCCCGGTGTATCCCCCGGGATAATTGTCTGTAAGAATTGAAACAACCATTGTACTTTTTTAGCAAAATTAATTCAAATAAGTTTTAAAATGATCTTCAGTTCATTAATTTTACTTTTCTAAAACACAGATCCCATGTTTCAGACAAAAAAAACCTATGTAAGTGCAGAAATGAGAATGTCGGAGCTGATTTTCGAGAACCCGTCATTTTTGACCATGATGGAACATTTCAATCTGGATATGGCAACCCAGGATAAAAGCGTGGAACAAATCTGTCAGGAAAACCGGATTAACAAAGAAGTTTTCATTGCTATCGCAAACCTTTACAACGGGTTTAATCCGGAGGGGATTGAACACTTTGAAACAGATGATGTCAAAACAATGATCGCTTTCCTTGAAAACAGTCATCAATTCTATCTGAATGAAAAGATACCCGAAATCCGGGACATTGTAGACCATCTCTTCATCATCGAAACAAACAAAAGAACGGAAATAACCCTTATTGAAAAATTCTTTTCAGAATACACCCGGGAGGTAGAAGAACACCTCCAATATGAAGACCATATTGCCTTCCCCTATTTTATGGAACTGCTTTCACCAAAATGCGATTGCAAAAAAACACGAAAGAAATTTTCGGTAAAAGAATACCAGGAGCACCACACCGATATCGAGACGAAACTAAACGACCTGAAAAAACTTCTCGTCAAGCATATCTCATTAAAGGACAACCGAAGCTTAAAAAGAAAACTCCTGATCAATCTTTTTGAACTGGAGTACGATCTGAATATTCATTCGATGATCGAAGAACTCATGCTGATGCCACTGATCACGAAAACTGAAAGAAGGATTTCCCATGGATAAGTGCAGGATCAATATCGCCCTGGTGGAACCCTCCCAGATCATTTGCGAAGGACTGACAACGATTTTGCTGAAAGCGGAAAGCCACAACCGGATCTTTCGTTTCGACAGCCTGGATGAGATGATCTCAGCCATCCCAACGCATCGGATCAACCTGGCCCTTATCAATCCCGCATTGGCAAAGGATAACATTCCGGACTTTATTCAAAAAAGAAACTCCGCACAACTGAACGCCTGGATTGGGATCCTCTATACCCTTCATGACCGGGATGTCCTGACATTATTTGATGCAACCATTCAGATAACAGATTCGTCAGAACAAATTGCTGAAACCATTCATCAATTGAGCGTGAACAAATGTCATTGTTCCAACTGCCACCAAAGCGAAAGTCTTACCTCCCGGGAAATTGATATTCTCAGGCAAATAACCCTTGGCCTGTCTAACAAAGAAATGGCCGATAAATTAAATATCAGCGTTCATACTGTTGTGAGCCACCGCAAAAACATCATCTGCAAAACAGGCATAAAAAGCCAGGCGGGGCTGACCATTTATGCGATTTCCAATAAAATAATCAGTCTTGAAAATTTTGCCGGCTAAGCGTTGAATCCCTTTTTTATAGGATATTCCAAAGAAAAATCCCGTCAGCAGGGGATTGCCTGTTTTCTCTTCCTGTAATTTCTTTGCGTTTAAAATTAATCAACTACGTCCGGGAAAGGATTCCTTTCAGATACCCGGGCCGGAAAACTCCAATTGACCTTTAAATTTCACAAAAATGAAAAAAATTTTCATGCTGATACTGGGGATATTCCTCATGATTCAGGTAAGATCGCAGGAAAAAACCGACGCCATGCTTTTTGGTGATATCAAGTCGGCTGTAAGCAAAGAACACATTCCATTTGCCGCAATTACGGTTAAAGGTACACGTATGGGGACCGTTGCCGACGGATCGGGACATTATAAACTGGCCAACCTGCCCGTAGGTAAATGCATTCTTGTTGCCCACTCAATCGGGTACAAATCGCAGGAAAAGGAAGTGATTATGGAAAGAGGACAAGCAATTACCCTGTTCTTCGAGCTGGAAGAAGATATCCTCAATCTGGAACAGGTCGTTGTAACGGGCACAAGGACCCAACATTATATTAAAGATGTGCCGGTGCGCACAGAGGTGATCACGGCAAAGTCCATTGAAAATAAAAATGCAGGCAACCTGTATGAGGCGCTGGAGGCAACTCCCGGAATAAGGGTTGAACAACAATGCCAATACTGCAACTTTGCAATGGTCCGCATGCAGGGACTGGGAGCCGAACATACCCAGGTGCTGATTAATGGCCAGCCCATGTATTCAGGGCTGGCAGGGGTTTACGGACTTCAACAGTTAAGCACGGTCGATATTGGCAGGATCGAGATCGTGAAAGGAGCGGGTTCTGCCCTGTATGGCAGCAGCGCCGTAGCGGGAGCCATCAATATTGTCACGAAAGAGCCCTCACTGAATCCAACTACAGATGTGGATATTCAGTTCGGGGAACACCATACCAACCGATATGCCATTTCGTCTTCCATGAGAAACGGGAAAGGCAATATTGGCTTAAACATCTACGCGCAACGGCTCTCCGATGACGCCATTGACGAAACCGGGGAAGGGAACTCAAAAAACGAGGTGGAGAATAAAGACGGCATTTCCGACCGGGTCGAATCAAAACTGACCAACGCCGGTTTTGATCTGCACCTGGACCATCCTTTCTTTCGTAATGATAAACTGACTATTCGTGGAAAATCAGTCTTTGAGAACCGTGCGGGAGGAACCATGACCGACGATTATTACATGAATCCGCTCACCGACGGAACCGAGAACATCACAACCGACCGGTATGAAACAGAACTCCAGTACAATAAAAAAATAAAAACTAAAGCTGAACTGAACTTTTCTCTGGCGTATGTCAATCACAAGCGGAAAGCCACAAACGACTCTTTCCTGGGTGACTACATGGATATGCACGATGACGAAGTCCCCGATTTACGGATCATGCGCCCTTACCTGGCCGATGAAGATACCTGGACCTCAACATTAAGCATGGGCTCTCAGTGGGGTAGCCATAATCTGTTGGTTGGGTTACAATGCTATTTCGACAAGCTGGAAGAATCGGGCATGTATGTAGTCGTTGACGACGAAAGCGCCTATTACGGGCAGCCCTATAAATCGGTTGCCGACAAGTCGGCTCGTGAGTTCGGCGCTTTTATTCAGGATGAATGGGCGCTGACGAGCAAACTGATGTTCGTACCGGGTATCCGCGTCGACTACCATTACTCGGAAGAAGAATATAATACTGATCAACAGGTTTTTGCTTCCGCCAATTTCCCAAAAACAGACTTCGACGAAACCAGCATCAACCCGCGCGTAGCGCTTAAATACGAACTATCACCGCGTGTAACCTTAAGGGCCACGGCAGGAACGGGCTTCAGAGCGCCTTACGGATTTTCGGAGGATCTCCATCTGTGCAGCGGTTCCCCCCGCGTATGGAAATCGTCCGATCTGGATCCCGAAAAATCGGTAAGTTATAACCTTTCGGCCGATTATTACGGGAAACGGATCCGGCTTAGTGCAAACCTGTTCCGTACCGATTTAAAGGATAAGATTGGTTTTACCGATGCTGACGAGCAGGTTGCTGCCCTCGGATACGATTATCAATGGAAAAACATTGACGATGCCTTTGTTCCGGGAATTGAATTATCGTTCATGGCTAACCTGGCAAAATCCCTCGACCTGGGCATCGATTTTACCATCAATCAGGGTGAATACGACCCATGCAAGGAAAGACTGGGTTGGCACAGCCTATGAAAAAGACAGCAAGTATATTCCCCGTTTCCCCTCCACGACCGGGAATTTAAAACTGGAATATACTCCCGGCACCTGGATCTTTAGCTTAATGGGCAATTACCAGGGGAAGATGTACATTGATTACTATAACGAAGAGATTGACCCGGAGGTTGGAGATCTTTCAAAGATCAAGGAAACCGATCCGTATATGTTGTTCAATGCCCGGGTTTCAAAAAAGATCAGACAGTTTAAACTCTACGCCGGTGTAAACAATATTTACATGCAGGCTGAAAAGCACCTGGACGATGCAGCTTTCATGTATGCTCCTGTTTTCGGAACCATGGTCTACGGCGGAATTTCCATTCAAATTATACATTAATTCTGAAACGGGCATTGAGTCAGAAAAGAACAATTTTTGCTCAATTAAACGAACAGAGGGTGTTTTATCTTCGAAACAACCTCTGTTCATTTAGCGATCTTATTAGAAGAATGGGTCTCAACTCTTTCTTACAACCAAAACAACATCTTTTACTGTTTGTATTATTTTAATTTTTAATGAGTTAATTCCCAGCTGCTTTGCGGCGAGTTTAAAAGACGATTCCTTAGCGACACCCCGCAGCAGAGCAACGGGGTAGTTTATTTTCCTTAGAAATTTATGAATCGCAGAATCCAAAAGGATTAAGGGAGCATTTTTTTGTAAACTTACATGATCAATGCGAAAAACAAATAGGATCGGAGAATGACCGGGAAAATTCGAAATACAGGTTCTGTTTTATTGTTGGCGATCCTGATACTCCCTCTGGCTATTAAAGTTGCCGACAGTTTATTTCACGAACATGATCATTTTGTTTGCCAGGCAAAACATGTCGTCTATTGCCGTAAACGCACTGGTTAGTCTAAAAGGGAAAATTACCGGATGGATTGGCTCTCACGGAAGCATCCGTTTACCTGCCCGGGCAAAATAAGGGAACTGTCTGTAATAAAGACGGAATTTATCAACTTAAAAACCTTCCTGAAGGAAAAATAAAAATCCAGTTTTCCTTTATGGGTTTTAATACGGTTATCCGGAACATTCTTTTACAACGCAAAACCAACGAACTGGATGTGACGCTTTCTGAAACGGTTATCGAATCGCAGGAAATCGTTTTTTCCGGAGCTTCCGTTTCATCGCAGCATGAAGATTGATGTTCTGAAAGGTAAGGAGCATTCTCAGGAACACCCAATTTTATGAAATCACTGACAAAGGTGCCTGGAGTAGATATGATTTCCAAGGGACTGGGCGTGTCAAAGCCCGCCATCAACGACTGGTCATTCCCTTTTTTTATTTTTCTTATCTTACTGAAAGATCAAAACTGCCCGACATGGTAAATAGTACAAAAAAATGTATTAACTTAAAAAAGAGAATTTCTGGTCAGTCAAAATTCCGCAAATAAAAACTCAATTAACCATGATTTCAGTTGTCATACCCACGTTGAACGAAGAAGAGCATATCGCATCGGTGGTGAGCTATGCACGGGCCCAGCCCAATGTAAGTGAAGTGATTGTGGTTGATGATCAATCACTTGACAAGACCGTCGCAATTGCCAGACAGAACGGCGCGAAGGTGATAACGAGCACCCGGCTTGGGAAAGGGGCTTCGATGAAGGACGGCGTCATATTTGCCGGCAATGAGATCATTGTTTTTCTTGATGGCGATATTGATCCTTACCCTCCCGATACGATTGCCCGGCTCACGGAACCCATTATCAGCGGAGAGACAGATTTTGTAAAATCAACATTCAGCAGGAATGCCGGCCGTGTAACCGAGCTTGTCGCCAAGCCGCTGCTCAGTATTTTTTTTCCTGAACTTTCCCGGTTCAGTCAGCCCCTCAGCGGAATGATCGCGGGAAAAAGAAACCTGCTGCTTCAATTGGAATTCCGGGAGGACTACGGAGTTGACATTGGCATCCTGATCGACATGTATTTAATGGATGCCCGTGTAAAAGAGGTGGAGATCGGATATATCGAAAACAAAAGCAAGCCATGGCAGGCATTAGGAAAAATGAGTAAGGAAGTGGCTCATGCCATTATCGTAAAGGCATCGGGCACCAAAAATCCCAAGTTCAACTTTGAAGAACTTGCCGTAATGAAGGAGATCAGGTCACAAATGGAATTTGCTCTGGACGATTCCCTGCTGTCATTGAATAAACTGATCGCTTTTGATATGGACAATACCCTTCTGAAAAACAGGTTTATTGATGTTTGCGCCGGAAAATTCGGCTTCAAAGAGGATTTGATGAATATCCGCTCCGATGAAAACGACGCCATTGTCCGTTCCAAAAGAATTGCGACCCTTCTCAAGGGAATAGCCTTGCGTGATCTGATCGATACAGCGGAGAACATCCCGGTAATCGAAGATGCCGTGCAGGTTGTTTCTGAATTGAAGAACAGAGGTTATCTGGTTGGAATCATATCCGACAGTTATGATTGTGTATGCAATCATATCAAAAACAAACTCAGAATGGACTTCTCACTTTCGAATGAACTGGAGTTCTTTCAAAGCATTTGCACCGGGGAAATGAAAATCCCTTCATTCTTTTTCAACAGTTCTGCCAGCGTTTGCAAGCATCCGATTTGTAAGACGAATGCACTGATCAAAATAACCGGCAAATACAAAATTTCAATGGAGAATTGCCTGGCTATCGGAGACAGTATCAATGATTTGTGTATGATCAGAACCGCCGGACTTGGCATTTCGTTTTGCTCAACAGATGAATTATTAAAACATTATGCTGACATTGTTATATCCACACCCTTGTTTGCCGCAATTCTGGATCATGCGCGCTAATATGACTTTGTAAAAATTCAAAATTTTCTAGATCTTCCTGAACAACTATTTAAGGAATTGCTTCTACATAGGAATTATTCTTATTTAATTATTATTTAAATGGAGACGGATATCATTGGCCGTATTGGTAGCAATGTCAGTGTAATAAAGAATTCCCTTGCCGGCAACTTTTTGCATCACCGCACGCTGTTCCTCCGTCTCCCCCGTTAAGGGTCATAGCTGATCCCGACGAAACGATGGCAGAAAAATTCAGGACCAATTCTGTCGTTGTCCCCGCTAAAACCGGGTTGTGTAATTCCCGGCGGGAGCGGGGATCGAGAATTTTCCGTCCGAATCAGTTTCTTTTCCAAAGCCTGTATCTTTAAGGAACACAGCAATAAAGGCGGCTGCTTCTCCGTCAGCAGTTTTGACTACGCCTGTTAAGATACCGTTATGCTCTGCTTCTTTGGACCGGGCTGTTATTGAACATGTAAGTAAAAAAAAGATCAATATAATTAACTGTTTTTTCATAGGGCATCGCATAAGAGATAGCTTGAAGTTGATATAAATCCTGATGCTGCAAAGGTAGAGGTCGGTATAAGTCCGGACAATCCCCTAAAATTGGGACAGTGAGATTAATTTATCTAAAATACAGGGATGCCCCGGACAGAGCGTCGAAAGTGTACAGATCTACGCTAATCGTACCATCTCCCTGACAGGAAATCCGGCATTCAACTTTTTGTGCTTAATTCTTTTTTATCTTTGGGATATGGCAGAGATCACATCCCCGCTCGTTGACTTACTGCACCAGTATAAATTGTTGCAGAAGGAATACGAATTTGAGAAAAACAGCTTTTATCAACAGACCCAACAGGAGGGAATTTCCAAAAGGATCCGGGAGGGTGTGTGTTGGTATCCGGTTGCTGTGGGAAAAAATTACTATAATTCGTTGAATCAACTTGTCATCGAGATCAAACGGGACGAGGCCGTTGAGACCGATCACCAGTTTGACCACGGTCGTCCTGTTTGCTTTTTCGCCAACGACGGTACGGATAAATCCCGCTACTTCAAATTTTCAGCCACGATCGGGTATGTCAAAGAAGATCTTATGATGGTTATATTACCCCATACCG
>JBDKTZ010000534.1:0-2314 GCA_039679975.1 Prolixibacteraceae bacterium | reverse complement strand
AGTTATTTTCGTACTTTCAATACGGGTTTTCAGTTTAAAAACAGCAGAAGTACTTCAGTATGAATGAAAATTCCGACCTTTATTCTGGAAGCTAATCCTGCGGCCTGTTCCAGCCGTTGGATTCACACTGCGCTCACAAGCCTTAGATTCAGTGGAAATGAAGAATGATTTTTTACAACCATTTTATTCATGTCAACTATAAAATAGCCTATCTTCATCCAAACAGGATAGTCGTGATCTTTATTATCCTGCTCATTACTCATCTTGCCTTCAGGAGAGAAGCTAAAAACCTGTCCGAGTTGGGATTGACCTTCCTTGCGGCATCTCTGCATAGACGCCTGGGGACTGATTTTGGGCGGCTTATTTATTATTCCGCTCTCTTGACTACCCTAATCACCGCGCTCTTTTTTCTTCTCTTTATTTTTGTCGTCCGCCTCATGCCTCAAAAACATGAATGGCAAGACTAAGGCTAACCAAAGTTCCGGTGTGCAGATCGCTGCAAACAACCGACAGTGCTCATTGCGATGGTTCGCTGATCGTTCGGTGTTCCTTCGCTGATGGTTCGGTGATGGTTGTTCCGATGGTTTATTGAGGATGGTCATTGGGGGGAAGCGTGTGTATGGTTGAGTACCATTAAAGTGGCCTTAAGGTAGCTTTATCTATGCTTTATCCTGCCTTGATGTATGCTTTATCCGAGCTTTATGTATGCTTTATCCTGCCTTGATGGTTGGGCTGACCTGCTATGATAATACCAAATATCAACCTTTTTTTATTTTCAAACAAGTGTCCGAATAAAAATAATAACTGCTATTTTTGTTAGTGTTAGAAAGAAAGAGGGCGTTTCTTTCCAGAAAACGTGAAATTATAACCAAAAAACCATCAAACCATGAGACTGACCAGATCAGTTTTTACAGCTGTATGGCTGACTGCTGCTTTCCTGCAGGGAAATGCACAAATTCAGAATGCCGAAGTGTATGAATTCCCCGAACTAGGGCAGACGAATTCCCGGCAGGTTATTAACATCCCGGATATCAGCGGCTACGAAACGCTGAAGTGTGATTTTCATATTCACACGGTTTTTTCGGACGGCGAGGTGTGGCCGTCGATGCGAGTGAACGAGGCCTGGAATGAAGGACTGGATGCCATTGCCATTACCGACCATATCGAATATCGCCCACACAAGGACTTGGTTTTGGGCGACTTGAATAAATCGTATGAAATTGCTGCACAAACGGGAGAACGGACCGGCATGATCGTGATTCACGGAACCGAAATTACCCGCAAAAAACCCTTTGGGCATATGAACGCGCTCTTCATCAATGACGCCAATAAAATCGATGTACCTGGCGAACTCGATGCTGTTGAAGAAGCCGTGAAGCAAGGCGCCTTCATCCTTTGGAACCATCCCGGATGGCCTAACGACACCAGCACCTTCTATCCGGTTCAAAAGAAACTCATCGCGGAAAAGAAACTTCACGGAGCAGAGGTGTTCAATTCGTCCGAATATTATCCGAAAGTGATTGACTGGTGCCGCGAAAACAAGTTGGCTTATTTCGCAAATACCGATATTCATTACACCTCGTCCAATTTCTATCCCGCCGGAAGTCATCGTCCCATGACCCTTGTTTTTGCCAAAGAACGCACGGCCGAAGGAATTAAAGAAGCTTTGTTTGCAGGTCGTTCGGTCGCTTATTTCGCAAACATTCTTGCAGGAAATGAAAACTACCTCACCGAGCTGGTTCGAAATTCGATTGCTGTAAAAGTTATCAACAAGGAAAAAGGCGCCATCGAAATCAGCAATAAATCGGATATCCGCTACGAGTTCCGGTTCGGCAAATATATGTACTCGATGAAACTGCTTCCAGGGAAGGCCGTTCGGATCAATCTGCCGGCCGGCACAGAGGTGACGTTTACCAATTGTCTGGTCGGTCAGGACAAGTACCTGGTGACAAAGTTGTGGTAATCCTTATCCATTTGCAGCATCCCTGAAAAAAAAAGAACTCACCGCATGAACGGCGTGATCTTTCATGGTTCAAAAGGGAGCCTGATCTGCGGTAACTACGGCGCAAAGTATCGTCTCCTGCCCGAAGAAAAATTTAAAGATCTGCCAAAACCGGCCGCCCGTTTACGACGCGTGAGCATGAGCCACGAGATGGATTGTGTCTGCGCCTGCAAGGAACCGGCTGGTTCACGGGCATTGCCTTTGTCAAACTTTGAGTATTCGCTGTATTACTAATCTTAACCCTGCCAATTACATTCTTGCATAAATTAAAAACAGCCGGGAAAAAGTAGTAAGCTTCAATATTCAATTACC